>JALZLY010000058.1 GCA_030858465.1 Deinococcota bacterium | reverse complement strand
ATCGGCTCGAAGGGCTCGAACAAGTCTGCTGTCAAGCGTTACAGCTACCTCGCCAAGGGCCAGACTTATGTTTGTCCTAAACGTGTTTGGATTTACGGCTTACGGCTGTATCTGGCTGTTACTAAGTCCCAGCAGGGTGAGCTTGTCGTTCTAGCTTGCAATGACAAGCCTGAACGTGCGCTGCTTCGTTATGCCAAGCGTTGGGATATCGAGTGTCTGTTTTCTGCCTTGAAAACCAGAGGCTTCAATCTTGAAGATACCCGTTTAACCACAGTGGACAGGCTCGACAACCTGATTGTCATGCTCTCTATTGCCTTTGCCTGGGCGCATCTCATGGGTGAGTGGGTTTATCAGCAGAGACCGCTCAAGCTTAAAAAACACGGCTACTTACCCGTCAGTTTCTTCAAAAGAGGCTTGCTTTATCTGAGAACTGCCATCCTCGCCTCACCTGCCCAGCCTGCTAGACTACCCTTAAGCGATTGCCTTCAACTTTTGTCCCCGTAGTGAGTGTGAGCATGAAGATTTCTTTATCAAACCTCGCGGCTTTTAAAGGAGGCTGCGGTTATGATGACGCGGCAGTCAAGCCGAGGCTGCGGGAGTAGGGAAGGGTCCACCGAGGACACGCACGAGGTCATCAGCTTGGCCTGAGGCGGATTTAGCGAATCTAAAGGGTACGACGAGGATATGGATAATAAGGCGCATAGACACAAGCGCATAGGCAAGCGCATAGGAGATGAAGAAGGGTCATTATGGCGGCGCTGATGCTGTGGTTTTTGTTTTCTCAGGCCCTGAGCGGTTTTCCGGCCATGCAGGAGGGAACGCGCCTGCAAATCGTGTCGCCGGACCTGCTCACGGTTCATGGCGAGGCCGTGGTGGCGGACCGGCAACTCGTCTTGCAGACCGTGCTCATTCCCGAGAGCGAAGTGAGGATAATCATTTCCTATGGAAACGGCGACAACAGGTCGGTTAAGGCAGGAGAGGGTAGTGCAGGAAGGGATAGGCAGGAAGGCGAGAGCGACGAAGCCACGCTCGAGATCTATCCGGGCCTGGTCGCGCCGGACGGTGATGATATCCTGCTCACGCCCGAGCCGGAGGGACCGCCCGTGTCGCTCAGGGAGTTTCTCGAGCAAGAGCGCGATATCAGGCTCTTTATCCTGCCGCCCGACGAGGGCTAGGGGCGTTAGGGGAAGCCGGGCGTTAGGGGAAGCCGGGCGTTAGGGGAAGACTGTGAGGGATAGACCGTGAAAGACTTCGCACGCATACTGATCGTCGAAGACGACGCCGACATCATCCGCCTGCTGAAGCTCGAGCTCGAGGAGGCCGGCTTCGAGGTGCTGGGCGCCGAGACCGGAGTGCGCGGTCTTTCCGCCGCCCGCGAGGAGGCTCCCGACCTGATCGTGCTCGACCTGGGTCTACCCGACCTGCACGGCATCGAGATCGCCCGGCGCATCCGCAAGACCAGCGAGACGCCCATCATCATCCTGACCGCCGCCGACGAGCTCGCCACCAAAGTGGACCTCTTGAACGCCGGGGCGGACGACTATCTGGCCAAACCCTTTCACGTCGACGAGCTCGTCGCCCGCATCCGCGTGCAACTGAGGCGGCGCAGCTCGGGTGCCACCCAAAAGGTCGGCGAGATGTCCTTGGACTCGGCGCGCCGGCAGATCTTCTGGCAGCAGCAGGAGATCAAGCTGTCGCCCAGGGAGTTCGACCTTTTGGTCTACCTGTGCACCCCGCCGGGGCGGGTCTACAGCCGCCAGGAGATCGAAAAGAACGTTTGGGGCGAAGACCTGCCGCCAAGCTCCAACGTCGTCGACGTGCATATCGCCAACATCCGCGGCAAGCTGCGCGACGCCGGCGGCTTCGGGGTCATCCGCACCGTGCGCGGCATCGGCTACGCCATCAAGGAGTAGGGGCGCAAGCCTTGCGCCCCTACAGATTTTGTATGCTGTCCCTATGATTCGTCGCCGCGGCATCCCGCTGAGATGGCGCATGACCATCTTGAGCGGTCTGGCCATCGCCATCTTGAGCACGACCGCCTCCCTGCTGGCCTTTTGGGTGGTGCGGCAGAGCCTCTTCGAGACCTTGGAGCGCGGCTTGCGCGCCGACGTGAGAAACCTGACCCAGGTCTACACCCAGCGCGGGGAGGGCACGGTGGTACCACAGGAGGGGCCGACGGGCGGCATCCACGTCCAGCTCTACGGCTTGGACGACGTCCTGCTCGCCGGCTCGAGCGAGCTCTATACCCAAGTCGCCATCGACGCGAGCGTGGTGCGGGCCGCCGCCGAGGGCGAGGGCGTGCGGATGTGGCGCGGCACGCTCGACGGCCGACAGGTGAGCGCCGCGCTTCTCCGCAACGAGGCGCCATCACTTATCGTCGCGGTCCTGGCGACTACCGGGCATATCAACGTGGCCCTGCGCCAGCTCGCTCAGGCACTGGCTCTGAGCGCGCTCTTGCTCTCGCTCGTGAGCACCCTGGTGGGCTACCTCGTGGCGGCGACCTCGATGAAGCCCATCACCGCCCTCGCCACCCTGGCCGCCAAACTCGACGCCGAGCACCTGGAGCCCATCCCCTACCGCGGGCCGCCCGATGAGGTCGGGCAGCTCGCCAGTGTCCTAAACGACCTGACCGGGCGCCTCAAGGTTTCTTTTGACGCGCAGCGCGCCTTTCTTGCCGAGACCAGTCACGAGCTGAGAACGCCGCTCACCAGCCTGCAGGGCTTCTTGGATCGCGCCGTGCGCCGGGCCGGTCCCGAGGCAGCCAGCGAGCTCCAGGACGCGAGGCGCATCTCGCAGACGATGTCGCGGCTGGTGGCCGACCTGCTTCAGCTCTCCCGTGGCGAGCTCGTGCGCGAGTACGACCCGCACCTGCTGGATCCCTACCTCGACATCGTGCAGCCCGTGGCCGAAGAGTTCTCGGGCGTGCGGGTCGAAGCCAAGCCGGGCCTGCTGCTCTTAGGCGACCCCGAGCGCTTGCGCCAGCTCGTGCGCAACCTGACCGCCAACGCGGTTCGCGCCGCGGGCGGCCCGGAGGGGGTGCGGCTCGAGCTGAGCGAGGAAGAGGGCAACGTCGTGATGCGGGTGCGCGACCGGGGTCCGGGTATCGCGCCAGAGACGCTGCCCCATATCTTCGGCAAGTTCTACCGGGGCGTGGGGGGCGGCACCGGCCTCGGCTTAGCCATCGCCAAGCAGATCATCGACACCCACCAGGGCGAGATCGGCGCTGAGAGCAAAGACGGCGAGGGCAGCGTCTTCACCGTGCGCCTGCCGGCCTTTTTGGACGAAGCCGACGAGGACCTCTTGGAGCAGCTCCGCGTCCCCCAGATGCGAGCCTGAAATGGGGTCGGGGGTTGGGCTTTTGTCCAGTCCCTGACCCCCGACCCCTGACCCCTCCTTAGAGTTTGGGCAGCGTCACGCCGCGCTGGCCCTGGTACTTGCCCTTGCGGTCCTTGTACGTCCTCTCGGGCCGCTCGCCCTCGAAAAAGAGCAGCTGCACGATGCCTTCGCCCGCGTAGACCTTGGCGGGCAAGGGCGTGGTGTTGGAGAGCTCCAAGGTGACGTGGCCCTCCCAGCCGGGCTCCAGGGGCGTTACGTTGGCGACGATGCCGCACCTCGCGTACGAGCTTTTCCCCAGCGCCACCACCATCACCGTCTCGGGAATGCGCAGATACTCCATCGACCGGGTCAGGACAAAGGAGTTGGGCGGGATGATGCAGTGGTCGCCTTCGGTCTCGATCAGGCTGCGGGTGTCGAAGTGCTTGGGGTCCACCACGGTGTTGAAAGCGTTGACGAAGATGCGCCACTCGGGCGCGGCGCGCAGGTCGTAGCCGAACGAGCTTAGCCCGTAGGAGATCACGCCCTCGCGCACCAGCCGGTCCGTGAAGGGTTCGATCATGCCCTGTAGGGCGCGTTCGCGAATCCACCAGTCGGGTTTGATGCTCATGGGGCTCAGTCTAACCAAAAAGCAGGGCTCAGGAGCCAGGATTCAGAGGCAGAGTGAACGCCCCGCTGCTATACTCAGTCATGCTCTTAGCCGTAGACGTCGGCAACACCAGCACCGTCATGGGCCTTTATGAGGGCCCGGAACTGCTCGCGCACTGGCGGGTGGCCACCGACCGCATGCGCATGGCCGACCAGTACGCGGTGCTCCTCAAAAACCTGCTCGAGCTCGACGGCGTCCCCCCGCCCCGGCGGGCCATCGTCTCGAGCGTGGTCCCGCCCGCCGAGCGCGAGATCGGCGCGGCACTGGCGCGCTACTGGGGCGTGACGGCGACGGTGGTGAGGAGTGACCTGGTTGCGGACCTGCTCGTTATCGAAACCGACAATCCCAGGGAGGTCGGTGCGGATCGCATCGTCAACGCCGTGGCCGCTTTGGAGTACGACGCCGCGGCGCTCGTCGTGGTGGACTTCGGCACCGCCACCAACTTCGACCTGGTCCTAAAGCCCAACCGCCTTCTGGGCGTGGCCCTGGCGCCCGGCCCGATGATCGCGGCCGATGCGCTCTTTGCCCGCGCCGCCAAGCTGCCCCGGGTGGACCTGGTCGCGCCCGCCGCGGCGGTCGGCAAGAACACCGTCACCGCCCTGCAGTCGGGCCTGGTCTTTGGCTACGCCAGCATGGTGGACGGCATGGTCAGGCGCTTCAAGCGCGAGATCGACCCGGCCCTGGGTGCGCCTCTGGTTATCGCCACGGGCGGCTTCGCCACCACCCTCGAGGGCCTCTGCGAGGAGGTTATGGTCACCGAGCCGCTGCTCACCTTGGCCGGCCTCAGGCTGATCGCCGGCGCGCGCTAGTTCCTTAATCCCGCACTAGTTTCTTAATCCAAGGAGAGCTTGAGGCCCAGCGCGATATCGAAGGCCTGGGCAAAGCGGGGGCTGAAGACAGGCCGGTGGGTGTAGGCGAGGCTCACCGCCAGGTCGCGCTCGAGCTCGTAAGCGAGCGCCAGGGCGAAGGCCAGGCCGAGTTCGCCCTGCGTGTAGCTGAGCCCGGCGCCGGCGTAGCTTTGCAGGCCGAAGAGGTCGCTGCCGCCGGGTGCAAAGGCCGCCCACACGCCGGCGTCCATGACCAGCCCGCCGCGGATGGCCAGCGCCACGAAGGCTTCGGGGCCAAAGGCTTCAGCGCTGAGAGGCACGCTGCCGCGCAGCCCAACCTTGGGCCCGGCCGCATAGACCTCGGGCGCCGTCTCGATATAGCCGAGGCCGACCTCAAACCACAGCGACTGCGCCTGCACATTGAAGCCAAAGGCCAAGAGGAGGGTGAGAAGGAGCGTTCGCATAAAGCTACTCTAACAGGAGAAACCCGCTTTCTTCTCAGTCCTCAGTCCTGTCTCTATACGATGCGCTTGCGGATGTACGAGCTGAGCACGTCCACCACCACCACGAAGGCGATGATGATCAGCAAGATGGTGGAGATCTCCGACCAGCGCCGGAACTGGATGCGTTGGATGAGCAACAGCCCGATGCCCCCGGCGCCGACGAGACCCAAGATGGCCGCCGCGCGCAGGTTGATCTCGAAGCGGTAGAGGACGTTCGAGGCGAATTCGGGCATGACCTGGGGAATGACGGCGTAGACGAAGGTGTGAACCGGCCCGGCGCCCGTGGCCTTTAGGGCCTCACCGGGACCGGGGTCGATCGACTCGATGATGTCGGCGAACATCTTGCCCAAAAAGCCCACCGAGTTGACGCCCAAGGCCATGATGCCCGCCACCGCGCCGGGGCCGATGGCCGCCACGAAGATGATGGCGAAGAGCAGTTCGGGAAAGACGCGCACCCCGGCTAAAAAGCCCCGGCCGGGAAAGGCGAAGCGGTTGCCGCCGACTAAGTTGGCGGCGGACAAAAAGGCCAGCGGCACCGCTAGGACGCCGCCGATGACGGTGCCGATGACGGCCATGTAGAGCGTCTCCATCATCGCCGCGAAGGCGCGGTCGAAGATCTCGCTCGAGGGATTCGCGAAGCCGCGCAGGAGCGGCATGAGGTTGCGCTCGAGCCCGCTCGCCACCCGCGCCCAGTTGACGTCGCCGAGCGTCAAGAGGCAGAGCGCGGTGACGCCTATCAGGGTAAAGGCGAGCGTGTACTGGAAGAGCTTGGTCCTGCGCGCGTGGGGCGGGATTGGGGGGATGCGGGCGGGGTCGGCGGAACGCCCTTTTGCCGTCGCTTTCGGGGTCGCCATCAGGTGAGCCTCGAGCGCACAAAGGCGGAGACGCCGTCGATGACCAGGACCACCGCGAAGACGATGATAAGCAAGACGGCGATGGCCGGATAGTCGAAGTCGGCGATATAGGTGCGCAAGAGCTGGCCGATGCCGCCGGCGCCGACGTAGCCGAGCACCGTCGAGGCGCGCACGTTGACCTCGAAGATGTAGAGGATAAAGGAGATCATGTTGGCGGCGACCTGCGGCACCACGCCGAAGACGACCACCTGTGTGCCGCTCGCCCCAGTCGCTTTGAGGGCTTCTAAAGGTCCCGGGTCGATGGCCTCGACGTATTCGCTGCCGAGCTTGGCGAGGATCGACATGGTGAAGATGGTCAGCGCCACCACGCCCGGCAGCGGCCCAAAGGCCAAGACGGCCACCAGGACGGCGGCGTAGAGGAGGTCGGGGACGCTTCTAAGGACCGTCATGAAGCTGCGAGCGAACCACATGAAGGGTCCGTTCAAGGAGGTGTTGCGCGAGGCCCAGACCACCCAGGGCAGGCCCAGCAGGACGCCGAAGACGGTGCCCAGCCAGGCCATCTGGATGGTCTGGATGAGCGGTGTCCAGATTTCCGGCAGGGCGCGCCAGTCCGGTGGATAGAAGCGGCCGAAGAAAAGGACGAAGTTGACCACGCTGCCCCAGAGGTCACTAAAGCCGAAGCCCGTCTGGACGACGGAGATGTAAAAGAGCAGGGCAAAGGCCGCCCAGGTCGCCCAGACCAAGAGGCGAGGCACCAGGGGTCTGGTCGGATTCACTACCACCTTGACCTCAGGTAGCGCCACGGATGTCCTTTTCCTTGTCGATGGGGCGGCCGTAGATCTCCTCGAAGACCCTGTCCGAGGCCGCCTCGGGAGGCCCATCGAAGACCACCTGGCCGTCCCTCATGCCGATGATGCGCTGGGCGTAGTCGCGCGCCATGTCGATAAAGTGCAGGTTGACCAAGGTGGTGATGCCGTCCTCGCGGGAGATGCGCTTTAAGTCAGCCATCACCGCGTGCGAGGTGGGCGGGTCGAGGCTGGCGACGGGCTCGTCGGCCAGCATCACGCTGGGCTCTTGTGCCAGTGCGCGCGCGATGCCGACGCGTTGCTGCTGACCGCCGGAGAGGTTGTCGGCGCGCACAAAGGCCTTTTCGGAGATGCCGACGCGGCGCAGGCAGTCGTGCGCCAGGGCCAGGTCGTCCCTGGAAAAGATGCCCAGCAGGCTGAGAGCGGGGTTGGCCTGACCCAACCGCCCCGAGAGGACGTTGCGCAAGACGGTGCTGCGCCTCACCAGGTTGAAGGTCTGAAAGATCATGCCGATGTCGGCGCGCATGTCGCGGAGCTTTTGCCCCTTGGCCCGGGTGATCGACTTGCCGCCGATCAAGACATCGCCGCCCGACGGCACCACCAGGTTGTTGACGGTGCGGATCAAGGTGGACTTGCCCGCCCCCGAAAGCCCCACGATCACCACGAACTGGCCCTTGGGGATCTCTAAGCTCACGCCTTTCAAGGCCTTGAGGCCGTTGGGATAGATGACCTCGGTTTGTCTGAATTCGATCATCGGCTAGACAGTCCTAGTTGGGAACAGGCTGAACCCGGCATACTGATCACAGCGCCTAACACAGTAGCGTCACTCTACAAGACTTTCCATCAAAAGAGAACCTTGCCAAAGAAAATCCCAAAAGAGAACCTCGAGCCGGGGCTCGAGGTTCTCTCGCGGTGTGTAACCTGCTTAGCGCTCGAAAGCGCGGGCGACCTCGCGGACGACGTCGTAGGCCTCGCTGTCGATCGGCGCAAAGGCGGTGACATTGAAGAGCTCTTGGGTGAGGGCCTGGCCCTCTTCGGTCTCGGCGATGTCGATGAGCGCGCTCGCGATCTGCTGGGCGAGCTCGTCGGAAAGACCAGCGCGGACGACCACGCCGTCGTTGGGGATGTCGCCGGTGTAGCCGAGGATGCAGACGACCTCTTTGACGTCGGGAAAGTCGGCTTCGATGGTCTCGCGGCCGTCGCTGCCGGGGCTGCCGCCGAAGGTCACCGCGACGTCGACGTCGCCGTTGTAGACGGCCAGGGCCGAGGCGTCGTGGGAGCCGGCGAAGATGGCTTGCATGTCGGTGTTGGCGTCGATGCCGTGCTCCTGGAGCAGGTAGACGTAGGGGAAACGGTAGCCCGAGGCCGAGGCCGGATCGACAAAGGCGATGGTGGTGCCGGGAAGGTCCTCGAAGGAGTCGATGCCCGAGTCGCAGCGCACGTTGAACTGCGAGCGGTAGGTGGTCGAACCCTGACGCACCGAAGCGAGGACGACCTGGGCGTTGTAGCGGTCCACCGCCTGGACCAGGGCCGCCGGACCGAAGAGACCGATATCGACGGTGCCCGTGCCGATGGCTTCGACCAGGCCGGTGAAGTCGGTGGACACAAAGGTCTCGACCGGGATCAACAGCCGCTCGCTCATCATCTCGGCGATCGGATCCAAGCTATCCACCATGCGGTCAGCCTCGCGGCTAGGCACCATGCCGAGGACCAGGCGCTCGGGCATGGCTTGTTCCTGCGCAAAGGCGGGCACCAGCGATAGGACCAGGCCTAAAGCCAGCAGTTTGGCGACAAATGTCTTCATTGCGTTCCTCCTCAGAAACATAGGTTCGAGGGATGGTCCCTTTACCTGGATGGTCAGTATAAAACCGCCACCGGAGCCAAGTCTAGCCGAGCGACTGTCAGCGCACCGTCAGGTGCTGCCTGGGGAAAGCCGCTCTCAAGTTGTCGCCGCCGTCCTGAACGCCCCTCCTGGGGAAGGCGGTCGGGACTCGATGAGCCCACGATTAAGCTTTGGTGGAGGCGAGGTTCCACCGTGAGCTAGCCGCGCGGGATCGCCGCGAGGCCGAACCAGCCGGGGCCGCCGTAGACGCCGATGACCGAGCCGCCGGTGGTGCTCGCCTCGAGCGTGACCGCCTCGCCCAGGTTGCCGATCTCCGCTAGGACCGGGCCCTTGGCCTCCGAGTCCTCGGTGCCGAAGACGGGGAAGACCCGAATCCCGCCGGGATGCGCCTGAGCATAGCTCGCCAGCTCGCCAAAGAGCGTCTTCATGGCCCTGCTCAGGCCGCGGGCGCGGGCGGTGGTCGCGACCTTGCCCTCCTTGAAGGTGAGAATCGGCGTGAGCTTGAGGAGCCCGCCGACAAAAGCCTGGGCCCCGCCGATGCGGCCGCCCTTGTGGAGGTAGTCGAGCCGCGGCAGGATCATGCGCAAAAAGAGCGCGTCGCGGAGCCGCGCCAGTTCGGCGAGAATGACCTCGCCCTTGGCGCCCTCTGCGCGCAGCTCGCTGGCGCGGGTCACCAGCGCGCCCAGGCCCACGCTGGTGGTCTTGGAGTCGAAGAGGTGGACCGGCCCCTTCACCTCCTTGGCGGCCAGGGTGGCGCTGCCCAAGGTGCCCGACAGGCCGGAGGCAATGTGCAGCGAGAGAATCTCGTCGGCGCCCTCCGCAAAGGCCTGCGCGTAGATCTCGCGGAAGCGCTCGGGGCTGGGCTGGCTGGTGGTCGGGTGGGCGGCACCGCCCTGCTCGACGCGCCGGAACATCTCCTTGGGGGTGATGCCGGTCCAGTCGTCGAAGGTCTCGCTGCCGATATGAACCGAGAGCGGGATGACGCGGAGGTCGAGCTCTCGCTGCCGCGGCGCGGTGAGGTCGGCGGTCGAATCCGTCACGATGGCTAAGGTCATGGGCTCGAGTCTACCCCAAAGGCGCCGAAGATGCGCAACAAGGATGCGCAAAGGCAGTCGTTGGATAGCCCAAGGCATCCCAAAGAGCGCGGTAGACTGGGCCATGACAGTGGCGACGAACCCACGACCGAGCCCCAACAAAAAACAGGTGATCGCGCAGCTCAAGGAGGCGACCAGGCTCTTGGAGCTCCTCGGCGACGACCCCTTCAAGGCCAAGGCCTTTGCGTCTGCGCTGAGAAGCCTCGAGAGCTATGAGGGCGACTTTAGCCGGCTGTTCGAGGAGGGCAGGCTCACCGAGCTTCGCGGCGTCGGCAAGAGCCTGGCGGCCGAACTGGCCGCGCTGGGAGAACGTGAGCGCCTGCCGGTCCTGGACGCTCTCTACGACAAGATTCCCGAGAGCGTGCGCGAGCTCTTCGTGGTGTCGGGCCTGGGGCCGAAGAAGATCGCCAGCCTCTGGGACGCTGCGATCGTGGACTTGGAGACCTTGGCTGCGGCCTGCGAGGACGGCCGCCTGACGGCGGTGAAGGGCTTCAGCCTGAAGACGGCCGGCTCGCTAAAAGAGGCGGCGCGCTTCGCCCTCGCCTCGAGGGGGCGGATGCGCCTGGACGTGGCCGAGGTCTACGCCGAGCTCCTGCGCCTGGCGCTCAAGGAGGCGGCGCCCGAGGGCCGTGTCGAGCCTGCGGGCGAACTGCGCCGCCGCATGGAGACCGTCGCCGAGCTCGAGCTGGTGGTGACGGGGGTGGGGCCCCTGGCGGTCCGGTCGGCGCTGGCGCCGCTGCTCACCGAGCTGAGTGAAGAGGACGGCTGGCGGGGCCGCTTTCAGGGCAAAGCCGTGACGGTGACGGTCGCTCCCCCCGAGGCCTTTGGGGCCGTCCTGGCAGTGAGGACGGGCGGGGCCGACTTCGTGGAGGCGCTGCGCCTGAGGGCGGAGGAGAGGGGCTACGCCCTCTCGGCGCGCGGCCTCTATCGAGAGGGTACGCTCGTCGCCACCCTCGAGGAGAGCGAGCTCTTCGCGCGCCTGGACTTGCCCCGGCCGCCGCCCGAGCGCCGCGAGGAGGCGCGGCCCGAAAGGGTGGACGGGCTGCTCAGCGAAGGGGACCTCAGGGGCCTCGTCCACAACCACTCGAGCTGGTCGGACGGCGCCAACAGCCTGCGCGAGATGGTGGCGGGAGCGCGGCTGCGGGGCGCGCGCTACCTGGCGATGGCCGACCACTCGCGCAGTTCGCACGTCGCAAACGGGCTCAGCCTCGAGCGCCTGCGGGCGCAGGGCCGTGAGATAGCGGCGATCAGGGCGGAACTGGCGGCGGAGGGTGTAGACTTCGGCTTGCTCCACGGCGTCGAAGTGGACATTCTCCCGGACGGCAGCCTCGACTACCCCGACGAGGTCTTAGCCGAACTCGACTACACCGTCGTCAGCGTCCACAGCCACTTCAACCTGAGCGAGGCGGAGCAGACCGCGCGCCTCGTGCGGGCGGTGAGCAACCCTCACGCCGGCATCCTCGGCCACGCCAGCGGTCGCCTGCTCCTGCGCCGCCCGAGTTACGCCGTGGACCTGGGGGCCGTTATCGAGGCCTGCGCCCTGACGGGCACGGTGATCGAGATCAACGCCAGCCCTTACCGCCTCGACCTCGACTGGCGCTGGGTCAAGAGGGCCAAGGAGAAGGGCTGCCGCTTCTCCATCAACCCCGACGCCCACGTCCTCGAGGGCTTCGACGGGGTGCGCTACGGGGTGATGATGGCGCGCAAGGCGGGGCTGACGCCGGACGAGGTGGTCAACACCGCGCCCAGCGCCGACGCGTTTTTGCTGCGGCTCAAGCCGCGCCGGGTCCACCATGATGATCACCGTTAACGGCACCCAGGCCATCTTCTATAACAAGGACGTGGTCACTACCTTCGGGCTTTCTTGTGGGCTGAAGCTACTTTAAGGGGCAGGGCCGCCCTTTAAGAGCGACAACGGCGTTTGTCGTCTCAGCCGCCGGTAAGCCAACCAGGTTAACCCCGCACTGAGCACAACCAGAGCCATCCCAAACATGAACGGCAAGACTGGATTTAAGCCTAAGCCGGCCTCGGGCAAATTGGGAATCTCCAGGGCCAATGCGTTGTAAAGGCGTGCTGTAAGGATAGTGCTGGCGAAGAAACTCAAGATAGCTGCTACCGCGCTTAGCGCTAGGGTCCGCCACCACCAGCTGCGGGTTATCTGGCCCAAGGGCAGGCCCAGCGCCCGGTCTAGGGCGATGCGGAAACGCTCGGCGTCAAGGAGGGTCAGAAATCCGCCAACGATACCCCAAAGGCTGATCATGGCCGCCAGTATGGCGACGAAGAGAAAGATTCGAGTCTGTACGCGCACGCCGGAGAGCAGTTCCTGAACGTCGGGAGTGTAGGGAACGACCTCCGCCTGAATATCAGGATGTTCCTCCTCCAGCCACGCCCTCACCGCCTGTTCGGCAGCCGCATCGCCAAGCCTGACCAAGATACGAGTGGAGCGAAAGGACTCGGCGCCATTAGCGGACGGATTCAGCCCGCTCAGGGGCGGAACAAGCAGACTGGGCAAGTCCGCCACCAGCCAGGACCACAGTTCGGACGGCGCTTCAAAAAATCCGCTCACCCGGCAAGGGACAGGGTTCTCGTGGTCCCGAAGCCGTACCGTCTGTCCCAAGCTGATACCAAGTTCCTGAGCTTTCCCCAGGTTGAGCATGCAGCCACCGGCATTGCCTTCCAAGCTCATGCCCATGAAGTCGAGATAAGAGCTATCTGCGACAACCGCCGTGAGCCGGGTGTCGCCACGCGCATAATCCACATAAAGGCTCGGGATTGTTTGCGCCAGGGTGGCCTCGGCTATCCCTTCGAGAACTTCAAGCGCCCGCGCGTCCTCTTCGGCAAATGGTGCAGAGCCGTCAAACGATGATTCAAAGGCGCGCCCCAAGCGGAAGTCGATCATGCCGGGACGCGTCTGCAGGGCGTAGATAAGACCGAACTGACTCTGCAAAGCGCCTGCCTCGGCGCGCCATTGCAAGTAGACCTGGGTCGCGGCGAGGCCCCCCGCGGCGGCGAGAGAGAGGCCGGCGTAGACGAAAAAAAGCAACAGGAGCATGCGCACGCTCGAGACGCGGCCACGCATCAGCGTCATGGTTGATTGGGTGAGGCTCGAGAAGACCAGCACTGCGGACAAAACGAGCAGCACAACTATGGGAACAAACATCGCCAGCCCGAACACCACCGCCGGAGGCCGTGACAGGGAAAGCTGAGGTAACAGCGAGGACAACAGCCCTAAAAACAAGGCGCCCAACAGGCCGCCTGCCCCGCCCAGGAAAACCTGACCGAGAACTGACCTCGAGGCCAGTTCCCCTCGCGTCGCGCCAAGCGCTCTTTCCACCCCTAAAAGCTGCCTGTGACGGAGCAAAGAGTGATAGCTCTGCGTGTACAGCGCCAGGATGGCGGACACCGCCAGCATGAGACCGAGGGTGCTCAGCGTCGCTCGGCGCGCCGCAAGGCTGGGAAGCATTCCCTCAACATAATCGCTTCGTTCCGCCAGTAAGCTGTCGATGGGCTGCGCGACGCCTACCGGCCCGAAAACCCGCCATGTCCAGGCGCGGAGTTCGGGTGTGAGCCTGGCAGCCTCCGACGCGCTGAAAAAGCGGACGAAGATGTGAAGGGGGTAAGGGCCGTCCTCTTCCAGGCGGGGGCCTAGCGGTCCTATCAGGGCCCAGTCCGGGTCTAGCTCGGGGTCCTGGGTGAGGCTCAGGCTCAAGACGCCGACGATCGTCTTGACCTCGGGCGCTATGACGGCACCAGGCGTGCTCAGTTCGATGGTCTGCCCCACTGCCTCAGCAGGGTCGGCAAAGAGGCGCCGCGCCAAGTGGTAGCCGATAACGACCGCGTCCTCAGCGCCGTCACCGATAAGCTCACCGTATAGCGCGTCTACGCGTCTCGCGCTAAAGTAGCGGCCTCCTACATAAGCACCTAAACAAAAGTTTTTGTGAAATTCTCAGGGCTAAGAGCCACAATCTGCCGAGGGCAAGGGGAGCAGCCCTCACAATTTCTTTTGCATGGGTACTTACCTTTAAACCACCGTGCTTTTGCGCGTTCCACCAGTTCGGCAT
Organism: Deinococcota bacterium; assembly: GCA_030858465.1. Lineage (NCBI taxonomy): Bacteria > Thermotogati > Deinococcota > Deinococcota bacterium. The sequence goes on along the minus strand of JALZLY010000058.1, from coordinate 3,337 downwards.
CGGCTTGGTAGCGCAGCTTTGCTTCGATGCTTCTGAAGCGGAAGCGCGCATTGTAGAGAAGAGCAAGAGTGCTTTCTGATCCTGGATGCAAGCTCATCACCTCTGCCGAAGAGCACCACTATCCTAATGGTTGCTAGCATTGAAGCATACTACGGGTTGCAAAAAGGTTGCATCACGGAGATTCGCTCCAGGCTCGTCGGATTCTTTCCACTCGAGCCTGCACCAGCGCCCGCTTCGGGTCGTCCTCGGCTAGCCCTTCAAGCGCCGCTTCCCAAAGTTCGAGGTCGTCATCAAGGCGCTCGGCCAGGGTCAGCAGCGCTCTGGTGTCCCCCAAGACCAGGACCGCTTGCCGCAAAGACTCATGGAGGGTTTCGCGCGTCAGGGCGATGCCGGGTGCTTCGGAGTCGGGAAGCAGTTCGCCCCTGTAGAACTCCACAGCCTCTTGAAGGCGTCCCTCTTTGAGCAAGGACTCGACTCTCAAAAAATCCGCTCGGTAAGATACGGTGAGCCGGTAGGGCCGGGAAGCGATGGGAAGTAAGGTGCGGAGCTTTGAGAGCGTCGCTCTAAGGGTGCCGGGGTTACCCTTTTCTCCATACAGCAGCAGGAGAAGCTGCTGCGCGCTGAGGCCCTCGGGATGCTGCGCCAGGAGCGCCATTATCTCGGCGGTGCGGAGCGTGAGCGGCAGGGGTTCGCCGTCGAGGACAGCTTCAGATACACCAAGGAAATCGAGTTGGAGATTGGCGGATGGTAAGTCTGCACTGGGCGAGAGTGCAGAGACCGCTGGGCAGGGGACGATCCGCCCATTACGCAAACAAAGCCGTGTTGTTGCCCTGCTCGCGATGCTCGGCTCATGGGTCGTCATTACTATAGTCTTGTCCAAACGGTTGAGCGCCTCGAAGACCTCGAGGACAGACTCCCATTCCCTCTCGAGCAGATTGCCGGTGGGCTCGTCGGCCAGGATGATGTCGGGGTCGTTCACCAGCGCGCGAGCGATGGCGACGCGCTGCTGTTCGCCACCCGAGAGCTGAGCCGGACGGTGCTCGGCGCGGTGAGCGAGGCCCAACCTCTCGAGCAGCTCTAACGCACGCGCCCTCTGTTCGCGCTTGGGCACACGAGCGTAAACGAGCGGACGGGCGACGTTTTGCCAAGCGTTCAGGTTGGGAATGAGGGAGAACTGCTGAAAGACGAAGCCGAAGCCCCTGTTGCGCAACCTCGAGCGCGCCGCCTCGTCAAGCTCGCTCACGGGCTGACCCTCCAGGAGATAACTCCCTGCCGAAGGGGTCTCGAGCAGGCCGAGGATGCCCAGCAAGGTGGTCTTGCCGGAGCCCGAAGGCCCGATAATGGACAGAAAGTCTCCCTGACGGAGCTCGAGGGAAAGGTCATCTAGCGCGATGACGGCGCCATAGTGTTTGGAGATGCCGCGCAGTTCAATAAGCTTCATCTGGTTCCTACACCGGCTATTCTATGCGCAGGCCACCCTCCTATATTTGGCGCCAAAGTCCGATGTCGTTCCCTTACTGGTCACCTACGAGATACTGGTCGCCTACGAGATCAAGGTGCTGTTGGGAGCGCTTAATCGAGGACTCACTTCCATCAGGCGAACAGCTCAGCAACTGGCAGCGTCCAGCTGGGCACCACGTCGCCACCGTCAATGGTGTCCTCTTCGATCAGGACATGGATATCATGCCGTGAGCGGTAAACGCTCACCGTCCGCTTACGTGGATTCACAACCAGAACCATGAGTGTTCCGGCATCCAACCACTCGAAGACTTTCTCCTCGACCTCGATATAGCGGTCGCTAGGAGAGGTCCGAGCGCAGCGAGAACCCAACGGAATGATTTCTATGACCAGGTCGGGAGCCTCCGGCCTGTAGCCGGTACTTGGCGTTAGCTTGTCTAGGCGCTCCCGACTTACAAATGCTATATCGGGGGCGCGCACGGTGTCTGGGTTAGCAGCCAGCTTGAAGCCCGGTTCGCCTATGTAAACCTGTCCAAGGTTGTTGGGCGCTACGTGATTGCCTAGAGAAAAAGCTACACGAAAGGCAAAAATACCGTGTTGTTCCCCTGGCGGCGACATTTTAACAAGCCCCCCCTCACCAGCTCATAGCGAAAGCCGTCATCGGGCAGCTCGAGTAGCTCCTCAGCCGTGACTGTTTGAAGCTGTGTGGTCATAGTCAGAACCTCGCTGTCATATCTTAGCACGGCCTCAGGACGCCGCTTGATGGCGCAGTCTCACCAGGTCTTTTGGATTTGCTCCACTCGAGCTTGCGCAGCGGCCCGCCGCGGATCCTCTGGAGGCAACGCCGCCAAGGCGGCCTCCCAAAGCTCGAGGTCTTCATCTACGCGCTCGGCCAGCATGAGGAGTGTTTTGGCAGCTCCCCGTGCCATCACCGCTTGCCGCAACGTCTCCTCGAGCCTCTCTCGCAACTCGATGACGCCGGGTGCCGCGGAGTTTGGCGGCAACGGCCCTCGGCAGTGCTCGAGCACCTCTTGCAGCCTGCTGGTATGCGGTTTCGATGCGTCATGAGATTTGCTCGAAATCCTGTTGACACCCCCCCATAGCCGTGCTACTCTTTTATGCCGGACCTGAGCCAGTGGGTAGCTTACCTGCGGGTTGAGTCCGGTGGGCGCAGCTGGACGCCACCCTAGCTCAACTGGTAGAGCACCCGACTTGTAATCGGAAGGTTGTCGGTTCAATTCCGATGGGTGGCTCCACATGCTAGAGTGCGCATAGGGGAACGGGTAGGTGCCCGAGTGGTTAAAGGGGACGGACTGTAAATCCGTTGGCTATGCCTACGCTGGTTCGAATCCAGCCCTGCCCACCATAGAATTGAAGATTTAAGATTGAAGATTAAAAAATTTTCGATCTTGAACCTTGGAATCTTCAATCGATTTCCTGCGGGAGTAGCTCAGTTGGTAGAGCGTCAGCTTCCCAAGCTGAATGTCGCGAGTTCGAATCTCGTCTCCCGCTCCAAGTTGGGTCCTGAAGGGCGATCTTGGCGAGTTCTTTGGCAGACCCGATCTGTGAACCCTGCGGGTTCGTAAGGTAGGCTCGTGTAGCTCAGTGGTAGAGCACTCCCTTGGTAAGGGAGAGGTCGACGGTTCAATCCCGTCCACGAGCTCCAACCCAGAACCCAGGCGGACAACCAGTTAGCCTCGCACGGGCGAGCTGGCTGCTTGCGGCTGTAAAGAGATCCATAGAAAGGAAGCATCATGGCAAAAGGTGTATTTCAGCGAACGAAACCCCACGTCAACGTGGGCACCATCGGCCACGTCGATCACGGCAAGACGACCTTAACGGCGGCCATCACCTTTACCGCGGCGGCGGAAGACCCCAC
>JALZLY010000057.1 GCA_030858465.1 Deinococcota bacterium | reverse complement strand
CGGCAAGACCGCGGGCCGCGGCCAGAAGGGCCAGTCGAGCCGCAGCGGCTTCTCGCAGCGCGCCGGCTGGGAGGGCGGACGCTCGCAGCTCATCGCCCGCTTGCCCAAGCGCGGCTTCACCGGCCGGGGCTTCCAGTACCAGATCGTGAATCTGACCGATCTCGAGCGCTTCGAGGAGGGCAGCCTGGTGACGGCCCATACCCTTCACGACGTCGGCCTCATCCGCCACCCCGAAAGACCCGTCAAGCTCCTCGGCAACGGCGAGCTGACGGTCAAGGGTCTGAGCGTCGAACTCGACGCCTACAGCGCCTCGGCCGTCAATGCGATCGAAGGATCGGGCGGCAGGGTGAGCCGCCAGGAGCAGGCCGCTCCGGAACAGGGCTCAGAACAAGAATCGGGCGCCGCGGAAGCGCAGGGTATGCAACAAGAACAGGGCGCCCAACAAGAACAGGATGCCGTTCAAGAAGACCTGGCACAGGATCTGGCACAAGGTGGAGAGCAAGAGGAGCCCGCCTGATGCTTGGCGCCTTTCGCAATGCCCTGCTGATTCCCGACCTGCGCGCCAAGCTGCTCGTCGTCATCGGCCTTCTGGTGATCTACCGGCTGGGAGTCTTCATTCCGACTCCCGGCATCGACGTCGCCATTCTCCGCCAGGGCGGCTTCGGCCAAGGCGATATCTTTACCCTCCTTAACTTCATGACCGGCGGCAACTTCGAGGTCTTTTCGATCTTCGCCTTGGGCGTCATTCCCTATATCACCGCCAGCATCATCATCCAGCTGATGACCTCTACCTACCCGCCTTTGGAAAAGCTCCAGAAGGAGGGCGAGGAAGGGCGCAAGAAGATCCAGCAGTACACCCGCCTGGGCGCGACCGGGCTGGCGGCGGTGCAGGGTCTCTTCCTGGCGATCGCGCTGCTGGGGCCGAGCGGCGCTCTGCGCATCGGCTGGGAGAGCGGTCCCCTGTTCTGGTTCACGGTCATGGTCACCCAGGTGGCCGGCGTGACCCTGGTGATCTGGCTCGGCGAGAAGATCACCGAATACGGCATCGGCAACGGCATCTCGCTCATCATCTACGCGGGTATCGTGGCGGCCTTTCCCGGTGCCATCGCCCAGCAGTTCGCGCTCATCGGCACGGGCGAGGCCAACCTGTTTGGCATGATCATCTTCTTCCTGCTGCTGCTCTTTGCCATCGTCGGCATGGTGATGGTGCAGCAGGCCGAGCGCCGCATTCCCGTGCAGTACGCCCGCAAGGTGGTGGGCCGGCGCGTCATGGGTGGCCAGACCACCTACATCCCGTTGCGCCTCAATGCCGCCGGGGTCATCCCCATCATCTTCGCGGTGTCGATCCTGGTGATCCCCGGGACCATCATCGGCGCCTTTCCGGAGGTGTTCTGGCTTCAGCGCGTCGGCGACTGGTTCAACCCGGCGGTGTGGCAGGGGCTCATCACCCAGACCATCCTGATCATCCTCTTTACCTACTTCTACACCCAGATCACCTTCGACCCACGCCGCATCTCGGACAACCTGCGCGAGTACGGCGGCTTCATCCCTGGGGTGCGTCCGGGCCAGCCCACCACCGACCATTTACTGCGCATCACCACCCGCATCACCCTCTGGGGGGCGCTCTTTCTGGGCAGCGTCAACGCCCTGCCGCAGGTGCTCGGTTGGATCACCCAGACCGGCCAGCTCGCCTTCGTGTTCTCAGGGACGGGTCTACTCATCATGGTCGGCGTAGCGCTCGATACCCTGCGCCAGGTCGAGTCGCAGATGCTCATGCGTCACTACGACGGCTTCGTCTCCAAGGGCCGCATTCGGGGCCGCGGGAGGCGCTTTTAGTGCCGGACGAGCACCCAGCAGTTAAGAACCCGGCGGCCAAGGGTCCGGCAACCAAGGGTCCGGCGCCCAGAAACGAGGTCGTCTTGCTGATGGGCCCGCCCGGCGCCGGCAAGGGCACCCAGGCCGCCCATCTCGCCGAGGAACGCGGTCTCATGAAGCTGGCGACCGGCGACATGCTGCGCGACCACGTGAGGCGCGGCAGCGAACTCGGCAAGCGGGCCAAGGTGATCATGGACGCGGGCGAGCTCGTCTCCGACGACATCATCGTGGGCATGGTCCGCAGCACCCTCGCCGCGGAGAACAGCGTGCGGGTGCTCTTCGACGGCTTTCCGCGCACGCCCGCGCAGGCTAGGGCCTTGGACGACCTCTTGGAGGAGCTCGCCGCGCCCATCACCGCGGTGATCCTGCTCGAGGTCGACGAGGACGAGCTGGTGGCGCGGCTCGCCGGCCGCGCCCGCCAGGAGGGGCGCAGCGACGACAACGCCAACACCATCCGCCGCCGCATGCGCGTTTTTGATGAGCAGACCCGGCCGCTCATCGACTACTACGAGTCCAAGGGCAAACTGCGGCGCCTGAGCGGCGAGGGCAGGATCGAGGACGTGTCCGCCCGCGTCGAAGGGGCGCTGCCTTGATCCTGAAGCGGCCCGCCGAACTGGACATCATGGCGGAAGCGGCCGATGTCAACCGCGAGGCCTTAGAGGCGGTCGAAAGGGCCATTGCGCCCGGCGTGACCACCGCCGAGTTGAACGATGTCGCCGAACGTGCTATCCTTTTACGTGGCGGTAAGCCCGCTTTCAAGGGCTACCGCGGTTTTCCCGCGGTGCTCTGCACCAGTTTGAACGAGGTGGTCGTCCACGGGATTCCCGACCGTCGGCCGCTTCGCCCCGGTGATATCCTGTCGATCGACATCGGCACCTTTTACCGGGGTTATGCTGCTGACATGGCCAAGACCTACGCTATCGGCAAGGTCACCGGCCCCGTCCAAAGGCTGCTCGACGTGACGCAGAAGTCGCTCGAGGCCGGGATTATGGCAGCACAAGCCGGCAACCGGCTCGGCGATGTTTCCGCGGCCATTCAGGGCGTCATCGAGGCGGCAGGATTTTGGGCGGTTCGCGAGTTCGTGGGCCACGGGATTGGCACTCAGTTCCACGAAGCTCCCGAGGTGCCGAACTATGGTCGCGCGGGGACGGGCCCTGTTTTACGTCCCGGTCTCGTTTTGGCCATCGAACCCATGGTGACGCAGCGCTCTACCCGGGTGACGGTCATGGGCGACGGTTGGACGGCGCCCACCGCGGACGGCAGTCTCGCCGCGCATTTCGAGCACACCGTAGCGATCACCGACAGCGGTCCGCGCGTGCTCTCCCTTTGCAGTCCCGCCCTCACTACAGGAGGAAGCTATGGCGCGTAAACGATCCGGTGGCAAACGGCGACCTCCCAAAGCGGAGCGGGAACGCCCCGAGGGCACCGTTCAAGACACCATCAGGACCGAAGGCGTGGTCTTGGAGGCCAGGCCCAACACCACCTTTATGGTGCAACTCGACGCCGGGCCGGAGCTCTTGGCTCACGTCGGCGGCAAGATGCGCCGCAACTATATTCGCATTCTCCCGGGCGACCGGGTCGTTCTGGAAATCAGCACCTACGACCCCGAAAAGGGTCGCATCGTTTACCGGAAGTAAGGAGAGAGCATGAAAGTTCGTGCGTCCGTCAAACCGATCTGCGACAAGTGCAAGATAATCCGCCGCCACGGCAAGGTGTTCGTCATCTGCCCGGTGAACCCCAAGCACAAGCAAAGGCAGGGCTAAGCACCTGCTGTTTGAGCAAGCTCAAACAGCAGGTTAAGGATAAACCAAGGTATAAACCAAGGTATGAAAACAGTGTCAAGCTGGAGGTACGTGAATAATGGCTAGAATCGCAGGCATCGACCTTCCTAGAGAAAAGCGCATCGAGTACGGCCTCACCTACATCTACGGCATCGGCCTCCACCGCGCCCAGACCGTCCTCGACAAGGCCGGTGTCAGCCCCGACACCCGCGTCAAGGATTTGGCCGAAAATGAGGTCATCAAGCTCCGCGACATCGTCGAAAAAGAGTACAAGGTCGAGGGCGACCTGCGCCGCGAGATCCAGCTCAACATCAAGCGCCTGATGGACATCGGTTCCTACCGTGGCCTCCGGCATCGCCGCGGCCTGCCGGTGCGCGGCCAATCGACCAAGACCAACGCCCGGAGCCGCAAGGGCCCGCGCAAGACCGTCGCCGGCAAGAAGCGGGCGGCGAAGAAATAAATTCAAAATCGGAGGTCGAAGATTTTGAACCTTCGACCTTTGGCCCTTAAGGAGAAACCATGGCCAAGGCAGCGACAAAAACTAAGACCAAAAAGCGCGTCAGGCGCAACCTGACCGAGGGCAAGGCCTTTATCCACGCCTCGTACAACAACACCATCGTGACCATTACCGACATGGAAGGCAACACCGTAGCCTGGTCCTCGTCGGGTTCGATCGGCTACAAGGGCTCGAAAAAGGGCACCCCCTACGCCGCCCAGCTCGCCGCCGCCGACGCCACCCGCAAGGCCCAGAACTACGGGGTGAGCCAGCTCGACATCGTGGTGCGCGGTACCGGCTCGGGCCGCGAGCAGGCCATCCGCTCGATCCAGGGAACGGGCGTCAACGTCCGCTCGATAATCGACGACACCCCCACGCCTCACAACGGCTGCCGCCTGCGCAAGCGCAAGCGGATGTAGCAGCAGTTCAAGTTTTCAACCTTCATTTTCAACTGGTTTAAAGGAACTGGTTTAAAGGAGATCAATGTCACGTTATACAGGACCCGTTTGCAGACTGTGCCGCCGCGAGGGCACCAAGCTTTACCTGAAAGGCGACCGCTGCTACAGCGCCAAGTGCGCCATCGAAAAGCGCCCCTACCCGCCCGGCCAGCACGGCCAGCGCCGTGGCCGCAAGCCGAGCGACTTTGCGGTGCGGCTGCGCGAAAAGCAAAAGCTCCGCCGCTTTTACGGCGTGAGCGAAAAGCAGTTCCGCGGCCTCTTCGACGAGGCCAGCCGCCGCGAGGGCGTCACCGGCGCCAACTTCTTGGCGCTCCTGGAGAGCCGCCTCGACTCCGTGGTGTACAGGCTCGGCATCGCCTCCTCGCGCGCCCAGGCTCGGCAACTCGTCAACCAGGGCCATGTCCACGTCAACGGCAAGCGCTTGGACATCGCCAGCTACCAGCTCACGCCCAACACCGAAGTGACCGTCAGCCCGGCGGCCAAGAAGTTCGACTTTATCCGCAGCAACGTTGAGGCCGGCCGCCGCCGCAAGATGAGCCCCTGGCTCGAGTTCGAGCCCGACGAGCTGAAGGGCCGCTTCCTGCGCCCGCCCGCCCGCGAAGATCTGATGGTCCCCGTCAACGAACTCCAGGTCATCGAGTACTACTCGAGGTAAGCGAATTTCAACATTAAAAATTGAAGATTCAAAATTTTAAATCTTTAATCTTCAATTTTTAATCTTTTCTGAGGAGCCACTGTGCAAATCAAACCCGAACTAAAGCGCACCGTCAGCGACAAGTACGGCGAATTCGTGGTCGAGCCGCTGGTCCGCGGCTACGGCCAGACGCTCGGCAACCCGCTGCGCCGCATCCTGCTCTCGTCGATTCCCGGCTTCGCGGTCACCAGCGTCTATATCGAGGACGTCTTGCACGAGTTCTCGACCATCGACGGCGTCAAAGAGGACGTCATGCAGGTAGTCATGAACCTAAAGGAACTCGTCGTCAAACTGCACGACAACGACCCCGTCACCCTGATGCTCCGCGCTGAAGCGGAGGGCAAGGTGACCGCGGCCGACTTCGAGGTTCCCGCCAGCGCCGAGCTTATCAACCCCGAGCTTCACATCGCCACCCTGGCGGGGGGCGGCAAGCTGATCATGGAGGTGCGCGTCGATCCCGGCGTCGGCTACGTGCCCGCCGACCTCCACGCCACCAAGGACCGCATCAACTCGATTCCCGTCGACGCGGTCTTCACCCCGGTGCGCCGCGTCGCCTACCGCGTCGAGGACACCCGCGTCGGCCAGAAGACCGACTTGGACCGCCTCGTCCTGCGCGTCTGGACGGACGGCAGCGTCAGCCCCGAGAGCGCCCTCGACCAGGCCGTGGACATCATGCGCAGCCAACTCTCGGTCTTCAGCGGCGAGGCCGTCGAGACCTTGGAGGACGCACCCATACCCGCCTTGGCGACGACGCTGAGCCGCAGCCCCGAGCCTAGCCCCGCCAAAGGCGAGGCGGGCCAGATGGGCTTAGAGAGCCTCAACCTGTCGAGCCGCGTCCTGCACTCCTTGCAGGAGGAGGGCATCGACTCGGTGGAGGCGCTCCTGGCGCTCTCCGAACGCGACCTCAAGAAGGTCGGCGGGGTCGGCGACAAGTCGCTCGAGGAGATCAAAGAACGCCTCACGGCGCAGTCGCTCGAGCTAAAGGAGTAATCGCCCATGCCGCTTGTCAGCGGCACCACGATGGATGAAAATGCGAGCCATTTTCAAAGGAAGCAGTTCAGTGTTCAGCCATCAGCGCGAAAATCTGTGCTGACGGCTGAGCGCCCTACCAGGTCTGGATTCACTCCGGCCGCGACATTCGAGGGAGCAACAAACGATGAGACACCAAAAGAGCGGACGCAAGCTCAACCGTCACAGCAGCCACCGCACCGCCTTGGCCCGCAACCAGGCGACCCAGCTCCTGCGCTACGGCCGCATCGAAACCACCCTGACCAAGGCCAAGAACCTCAGGCCCTACGTCGAAAAGCTCATCACCACCGCCAAGGGCGGCGACCTTCACGCGAGGCGCCTCGTCGGCCGCGAGATCCACGATCAAGCCGTGGTTCGCAGGCTCATGGACGACATCGCTCCGAGCTTCGCCGCGAGGAGCGGCGGCTACACCCGCATCTACCGGCTCGAGGCCCGCCGCGGCGACGCTGTCCAGACCGCGCTGATCGAGCTCGTCGGCTTTGACGACGCCTAAGGGCAAGCACCTTGAAAAGGGACGCGGCTTGCCGCGTCCTTTTGTCGGGTCGCATGTTTGTTGGACGCAGGCTGCTGGATTGCAACTGCCCTGGATCTCAACCCAGCGCCAGGGCGATGACGCCCACGACCATCCCGCTGGCGGCGAGGAGACGGCGCCTGACGTCGCCCTCCGCCAAGAACCGCGCGCCCAGCGCCGCGCCGATCAGGATGCTAACTTCGCGGGCGGGGGCGACGTAGCTCACCGGGGTGGCGACCATCGCCGTGAGCACCAGCAGGTAGGAGAGCGGGCTCAAGGCGGCGACGGCGATGACCTCGAGGCGGTGACGCCGCCACAGCGCTCCGACCTCGCCCCGGCGGCGCCAGGCCAGCGGGGTGAGCAGCAGCGCGCGGCCCAGGTTGGCCGCCCAGTCGTAGAGCAGCGGCGGGATCAGCAGGGCGCTCACGGCGTGCTTGTCCCAAAGCGTATAGGCGGCGATGAAGAGGCCGGTGAGCAGGCCGTAGCTGAGGGCCTGGCGGGCGTCCGGCGTGGTGTTGCGCAGAACGCGCACGCCTCCGGCCAAGACGAAGACGCTCAGCACGATGAGCCCGGTGCCGAAGAGCGCCAGCGGCGTCGGCCTCTCCGCAAAGAGCAGAATCGCCCCTACGGTGGCGAGCAGCGGCCCGGTGCCGCGCGCCAGGGGGTAGACGAGCGACAGGTCGCCGAAGCGGTAGCCCCGTTGCAGGCTGACGAAGTAAGCGAGGTGCAAGAGGGCGGTGCCGGCGATGAAGAGCAGCTCGAGCGGGCCCAGCGCGGGCCTTTGCACAACGACGAGGACGAGGACAGGCGGGGCGTAGAGCGCACTAGCCAGCGCAGCGATGAGCCAGACAAAGCCGGCACCGCCACCGACGCGCTTGGCGAGCAGGTTCCAACTCGCGTGGACGACGGCCGCTGCCAGGATGAGGCCCAGGGCAAAGAGGGTCATGAGGCTCCGTTCTTGGCTGCCGCACAGGCAACGAGAGATGCGGGCCTCCAGGCTTTTATCCCTTCAGGTGTCGGTCCCTACCGCTAGACCGTGGTGCCGCTCGGTCCAGCCCTCCTCGGCCTGGGTGAGGACGAGGAGCGGAACCCTAGGCACAGACGTGCAGGAGTATATCACACGGCATTTGCCCACGGTGAGGTTTACAAGTCGGAGCCGCTGCGATAGACTCCTGTCATGACCCTGGCTCGAGCTACCTGACTTGCGGTAGGCAGCGCGCGTACCGCACGGCCGATGACCCCCTCGTGGTGTGGTCGTTTTTATTTTGTTTTAGGCCGCCATGCGCCAGAGTCGGACAGAAGAGATCGCACAGGGCCGCTGCGGTCCAAGAGGATTGGAGACTTATGGAAGGCTTGCCGTTCGAGCGACGCTTCGTCGGGAAAACCCGGTGAAGCCGGTGCTCCTGCTCACCCCGGGGCCGACGCCCCTGCACCCGCGGGCGCTGGCGGCGCTCACCTGGCCCATGCGCGGCCACATGGACCCCGAGGTCTTCGCCTACAACGACCGCATCGTCGCCGACCTGCACGCGCTCTACAAGACCGCGCCGGGCGCCTTTACCAGCCTGCTCTCGGGCACGGGCTCGCTCGGCATGGAGGCGGGCTTCGCCAACCTGCTCGAGCCGGGCGACAGTGTGCTCGTCCTCAGCAACGGCGTCTTTGGCGAGCGCATGGTCGAGATGGCCGCGCGGCTCGGCGCCCGCGTTCACCCGCTCCGCTTTCCGAGTGCTGCGCCCGTCGAACTCGAGGCGGTGCGCGAGGCCGCCCTGCGCCTGCGCCCTAAGCTGATCGCGCTCGTCCACGGCGAGACCAGCACCGGCGTCCTCAACCCCGTCGCCGAGGTCGCCGAGGTCGCCCGCGAGGTGGACGCGCTTCTCTCCGTCGACGCGGTGACGACGGTCGGCATGCTCCCCTTCGAGATGGCCGGCTGGGGCGTGGACTACGCTTACACGGGCTCGCAGAAGTGCCTGTCGGCGCCGCCGGGGGTGGCGCCGGTCGCCTTTAGCGCCCGCGCGCTGGCGACGATCCGGGCTCGCCGCAGCGCCGTCAGCACCTGGTACAACGACGCCTTGGGCATGCTCGAGTACTGGCAGCCGGAAGGGAGCGGCCGCAAGTATCACCACACCGTGCCCGTCCAGCTCCACTGGGCCATGGGCGAGGCCCTGCGGGCGGCGCTCGAGGAGGGCGTGGCGGCGCGGACGGCGCGCGCCGCCCTCGTGGGCCGGGCCGTCCTGGCAGCGTTAGCGAGCGCCGGCTTCGCCGCTTACGTGCCCGCAGCTTACCGCCTGCCCACCGTCTTAGCGGTCACCCTGCCGAGGGGGCTCGACGACGCGCGGGTCCGCCACAGCCTGCGCCACGACCACCTCATCAGCGTGACGGGCGGGCTGGGCGCGACGGCGGGCAAGCTCTGGCGCCTCGGCCTGATGGGCGAGGCGGCCCGCGCCGAGCATTATCTGGTGCTCATGGAGGCGCTGGCCGAGCTGCTCGGCGCGCGCGAGCTGCCGGCGGTCTTCGAGGCCGCCCTCGGCCGTCCGGCTGTCGCCGCGGCCGCGGCCGATTAGACTATGACGACCGACCGTCTCAAGATCGACGCAGGCCTTGTCGTCGCCTATCAGGACGGCGAGCACCGCATCCTCAGGGACGGCTGCATCGTCCTCGAGGGCGACGGCGTCCTCCACGTCGGCAAAGGTTTCGGGGGCCGGGTGGACCGCGAGCTGGACATGAGGGACCGGCTGGTGACGCCCGGCCTCATCAACGTCCACACCCACCTGAGCGAGTCACCGCTCGACAAGTCGCTCATCGAGGACGTGGGCAAACGGCAGTTCTCGCTCTCGAAGCTCGCTGACCTCCTGCCCGCCCGCGGCCGGGCCATCGACGAGGCGGGCCGCCGGGCCTGCGTGGACTACGCCGTGGCCGAGCTCATCCGCACCGGCACCACCACGGTGATGGAGCTGGGCCCCATCGGCGACTACGTCGCGGACGCCGCCGAAGCGGCGGGTCTACGGGCTTACATCGCCGACGGCTACCGCTCGGCGCGCTGGCACACCAAGGACGGCCGCACCGTGCAGTACGAATGGGACGAGGAAGCGGGCCGCGAGGGCTTGCGCAAGGCGGTCGGGCTCATCGAGCGACTCCAGGGCCGCGCCGGGGGCCGCATCCAGGGCTTTCTCTCGCCCATGCAGGTAGACACCTGCACCGAAGAGCTCCTCCGGCTGAGCCGCCGGGCCTCGGACGAACTGGGGGTGCCCTTGGCGCTCCACGCCAGCCAGTCGGTCTTCGAGTTCGACGAGATGGTCCGGCGCACCGGCATGACGCCGATCGAGTGGCTCGATGCCATCGGCTTTCTGAGCGAATGGACCATCCTCGGCCACGCCATCATGATCGCCGGGCACTCCTGGGTGCAGTTCGCGGGCGACGACCTTCCCCTGCTGGCCGCCGCGAGGGCCTCGGTAGCGCACGCGCCTTGGGTCTTCAACCGCGGCGGGCTGGCGCTCGAGTCCTTCCCCAAGTACCAAGACGCCGGCGTCAACCTCTGCTTGGCGACCGACAGCGCGCCGCAGTCGATGCTCGAGGCGCTGCGTTGGGCGGCGGTGGTGGGCAAGATCATGCACCGCCAGGCCGAGCGCGCCACCGCGGGCGACGTGTTCAACGCCGCTACCCTGAACGCCGCCAAGATGCTCCACCGTGACGATCTGGGCCGCATCGCCGCGAGCGCCAAGGCCGACCTGCTCTTCTGGGACCTCGGCGGCATGTTCATGACGCCGCTGCGCGATCCCATCAAGAACATCGTCTACAACGCCCAGGCCGAGGACCTTAAAGAGGTGATGGTGGACGGCGCCTGGGTGATGAAGGACGGCCGCGTCCTGAACGTCGACGAGGCGCTAGTGACCCAAGAGCTGCAAAAGGCCGGCGAGCGGATGTGGGCGGCGATGGGACCGGGCGACTGGGCGGGGCGCGGCGTGGACGCGCTGTCACCGCCGACGTTCAAGCCTTTCGAGGAGCGAAACGTTTAGATTAGTTTAGATCAGAGGCTGACCTTGACGGCTCACCGTTCGCTCAATTCAAGGACTGCTTCTAGAGAATGTGGAGCAAAGCGCGAGTAGAGGTCAGGCGAGAGGCCCAACAGCGTCAAGATACGCGCTTGCACCTTGTTTAGAGGCGTGACGTGTGTGCTGATCCACCCTGCCTGGTCGATAACCGTGAGGGTCAGCCCGGTGAGCGCCTGAAGCATCATTTCGGCAGTGGGTCTGGCAGTGGCACGTTTGGCATTACCTGGGTAGATGCCTGAAAGCTTCTCCCGCTGCGCCTGCAGCTGCCGCCTGACCGAAAACTCCAGCAGGGTAAGCAGGCGCAGCCCGATCATCAACAGGCGGATGAGTCCCTTGACACGCTCATCGGTTTGTAGGTATACAGGCGTCAACGACAGCGGTTGACCCTTCAAGCGGCCGATGTCACGCTCGACCAGGTACTGTGCGCGGTAAGCCAGCTGCGCCTGGGTCAGAGATAACTGTTCAGCCTCCTGATTGGTGACGTAGACCCGCCAGCCCAAACAGCGCTCCGCCTCAGCTAAAGCTGCTTGGTCAACATGCGCCGTGACCGTGATGCTGCGCTCTTCTCTCACTCCTGCGGGCCGGTCACCATAGCGGCGCAGAGCGTGCTCTACGACATGGCAGCTGAGCTGCAAGCTGACGAGTTTCGTCACGCGCTGCTTGCTTAGCACGTGCTCGGCTGCTTGCCGCAGTTCAGCCTCATCACAGTAGCGTTTTCTACCCTGCCCTCGGTGGTTAAGTGCAGCCACTGCCTTCGTGGCCTTGTCCACGCGCGCCCGCAACGAGCACTGCTGAGACTCGGCTAATTGGAGCGAGCGCAGCAACAGACGCCTCTCCAACCAGCTGAGGCTCTTGTCTGCCAGTAAGGCGCTTTGGGACACGGTGATTTCAAAGCCCTCGGCAATCGGCTCGGCGACCGTCTGCTGCTCGACCGGCCCATAGATGGGCGTTACGTCTTGAGCTCCGCTCCAAACCGGCCCCAGCAACTCGGCCAGTTTGGTCTCGGGCATCTGCACCGCGCTCAAGGGGCACAAGTGGTAATCACCACTGCTCGCCACATACGCCCGAGTCGCCAAAGAGGCCATCTTGCTGTCGCCAATGTAGGTCACCCCCCGCCGCCCAAGTGCCGCTTGCACCCGTTTGATCTCAGGCGCGTACAAAGGGTCATCCGCCCGCTCCCCGGACACCACCGTCGTGGTCAGCGGCAAGCCCAAGGGGTCGAGTGCCGAGAAGTTGATCTTGACCTGTGGCAGATCGGGCCGGTGATCTTTGCTGTGGCCAAACTGGAAGAGCCCTTCCTCAGTCACCCCCACATAGCCCTTGGCGGTGGTGCTGTCGATCCGCACTTGCTCCGCCTTGAGGTCATAAACGCGCAAGGTCCGCTCCGTCAAAGTGTAGGGCCACTAGGCCCCCGCTAGTGCGGGTACTACGCTGCGCTCGAACTCGTTCCAGTTGTCATCGTTACTCAAGTGGTCGAGCACCCGTGCCAGCCGGTCGAAGTGCCCTGCAAAGCGGGTATCACTGAAGTCCAACGCCCGTACCTCCTGGCCGAGGCACATCGCAAGGCTCATCAAGCGCTCGCCTGCCCAACCTTGCACGTGACTCAGGCGGTGGTTGGCTTGCGAAAGGATAAAGCTCAGCCATACGCTCGTCACCTTCCCCAAGCTCAATCCCTGCCAGTTGCCGTGGGTGGGGAAGTGCTTGTCCAACAGCGCAGTGACTTGCAGTTTGTCGAGAATGTGCCCTGTGAAACGGGTATGGGCTAAAAGCACCGGGATATCATCCAATCGTTCGTTGCTGAGGCTAAGATCTTCGCTCATGATCTGAGCTTACGTCCATTCTTGGAAGTGGCTGTCGATTTGAGCGAACGGTGAG
>JALZLY010000056.1 GCA_030858465.1 Deinococcota bacterium | reverse complement strand
GAGGGCGAAGACGATCAGCGACACCACCGCGGCGGTCCAGAAGAGAACCCACCACAAGTGAGCCATCTCGGCGGCGGCGGGACCCTGGGGAGCGAGCGCGATGGGCATCTCGCAGCCCGTGAGGAGCGCGAGCAGGCCCCACGGGCGCAGGGCTGGTGAGCGCTTAGGAGAGGGAGTGGCGGTCGTCGGCGTCATCGTGATGAGTCAGGGTGATGAGTCAGGGTGATGAGTCAGGTGGTCCGGCTGCCGGACCAGATACCCAGAGGATAGGTAGCAGGAGTCTATCACGCTTGACAGGCCTAGTCGGGCCGCCGTTTCCAACCCGCACCGGCGCTAGGGTCCCAACTGTCGCCGCATCTCGCCAACGTCCGCTGGGCTCAGCTCCTTGCCGCGCTCCTCGGCGACCTCGCCGGGAAGGTAGAGTTCGGCGTCTTCGGGCAACCTTTCCTCGTTGCCCCAACTCGTGAGCGTGTGGTTGAGGACGGCGGCTATGCGCGCGTCCGAGAGGGTGTCGAAGGCCGGCATGGCGGCGTCATGGCGATCGCTCTCGAGCCCGTAGAGCATGATGTCGACGAGGAAGGTCCGGCCACCCTCGGCGGCAAGGAGGCCGGGGGTTCCCTGGAGGCCCGGATAGACGTCGCGGCCCTGACCCTCGGAGCCGTGGCAGGTGGCGCAGTTGGTGTCGTAGGTGTTGGCGCCCAAGGCCTGCCACTCGAAGTCGGCGATATCTGTCACCTCTTCTCCCACCAGAGTGTCCTCCTCGAGCACGATGACGATCTGCTGGCTGCGGATCCAGGCGAAAAAGAGCGAGGTCAGCACCAGCATGGCGGCGATGACGTAGGCGATGCGGTAGGCGTAGGCGTGGCGCATAGGCTCCTTAAACCAGCTGGTTAAACCAGGTTGAAGCGTTCCATGTGGACGCTCTGGGCCTTTACGCCGTGCGCGAGCAGGGCCTCTTGGACCGCGTCCATCATGGCGTCCGGGCCGCAGACGAAGAACTCGCGCTTGATCTTCTCCTCGGGCAGGTGCTTGTCGAGCACCTCGGAGGTGACAAAGCCCTCCTCGCCCTGCCAGTCCTCGGGCGGCTCCTCGAGCACGTAGACCACCTTCAGGTCGAGCGTGTCCTCGAGCGCCTCCAGCTCCTCGCGAAAGGCGACGCCGTCCCAGGTCTTCTCGGCGTAGAAGAGCAGCAGCGGCCGGCGGTCCGCGCGGTCGGCCAGAGTCCTGAGCGAGCTCATGACCGGGGTGATGCCCACGCCCCCGGCCAAGAAGACGTAGCCGGCGGCGGGGTAGCGGTCCACCGAAAAGGCGCCGTGGGGGCCGTCGAGATAGGCCTTGCTGCCGGGGGGAATGTCCTTGACGCCGGCGGAAAAGTCGCCCAGAACCTTGATGCCGAACTCGAGCCGCCCCGGACGCTCGGCCGACGAGGAAAAGGAGTAGGGATGCTCCTCGATGGTGTAGGGCGAATCGTGAATCTTGATCCAGGCGAACTGGCCGGGGTCGAAGCGCAGGCCCTCGTGCCCGTCGGGTGTAAGCACCAAGGTGTAGGTGTCGCCCCGCTCCTCCCTGACCTCGGCGACCCGGTAGACCGCCCGGCGCTGCAGGGCCGGCTTGACCAGGCGCAAGTAGGCCAGCAGCCCCACCATGAGCGCGCCAAAGGCGATCCACAGGGCGTGCTTCCAGGGGGTGTTGATGTAGACGCCGGCAAAGGTGACGTGAAGCTGGGCGAAGACCAGCGCGGTGATGGCTAGAAGCGCGTGCGTCACCCGCCACACCTCGTAGTCGAGACTGATTCGCTGGCGGAAGACCGAGAGCAGGGTGATTAAGAGGAGCGCAAAGACCGAGGCCAGCCCGCTGCGGCTCGCCCAGGTGCCGCTCAGAGGGTTCAAGAGCTCGAGGCGCGAGGGGTCGTTGATCATGAGAATCGTCGGGTGGGCCAAGATGAGCAAGACGGCGATCATGGCGATCTGCTTGTGATACTGCAAGATGATGTCGATGCCGTAGGGCGCGGTCACCCGTCTGAAGCGGGCGATCAGCACGAACTGCAAGGCGATCTGGGTGAGCCCGACGAAACCGAGGGCGATGGAGAACTCGAGCCAGAAGTCGCGGCCCGAGGGCACGGGACGGATGAGCATCAGGAACATGGGGACCAAGACGACGAGGAGATAGAGGCCGATCCAGAAGAGGCCCGAGACCGTATGGTTCAAGCTTGTCCCCCTGAGGAGGCGAGTGGGAAAGAAAAGGAGCCGGTCACTCCTATATCATAAGGGTTGCCGCGAAGGCGAACCGTGAGGCCGCCTGGATTAGGGTGCGAGCCGCCGGATCTCCCAGCCCTCATCCTGCCGCTCGTAGCGGAGGCGGTCGTGGAGGCGGTTGGGCCGGCCCTGCCAGAACTCCACGGCGTCGGGCTTCAGCCGGTAACCGCCCCAGAAGGGCGGCAGCGGCACCTCGTCGGGAAAACGCCTCTCGAGCGCCGCCAGCGCCTCCTCCAAGACCTCGTAGCCCGCGATGACGCTGCTCTGCCGTGACACCCAGGCGCCCAGCTGGCTGCCCCGCGGCCTGTTCCTGAAGTAAGCCTCGGAGGCTTCGCGGGAAATTTTGCTCACCGCACCCTCGACGCGCACCTGGCGCTCGAGCTCGAGCCAGGTGAAGACCAAGGCGGCGTAGGGGTTGGCCTCCAGCTCGGCGGCCTTGCGGCTCTGGTAGTTGGTATGGAAGACGAAGCCGGCTTCGTCCAGGCCCTTCAGCAAGATGGTGCGCGCCGAGGGGCGGCCGGCGGCGCTCACGGTCGCCAGGGTCATGGCGTTGGGCTCGAGCACCTGGGCCCCCAGTGCCTCGTCCAGCCATGCCTTGAACTGGTCGGTAGGGTCTTGCTCGAGGTCGCCCTCGTGGAGCCTCTTGAGGCGGTAGTCTTTGCGCAGGTCGGCCAGGGTCATAGCCCAGTCTACCCCTGCTCAGTCTACCCCTGCCTAGTCTGTCCCCGCCCAGTCTACGGCGCCAGCGTGGGCTGCCTTACGGGGCGGGTGGCCGCCAGGGTCTAGGCTTAAGCATGAACAGCACGAACGGCAAACCCAACCGGCTCGCAGCCGAGGCCAGCCCTTACCTCCAGCAGCACGCCCACAACCCGGTGGACTGGTACCCTTGGGGCGACGAAGCCTTTAAGAAGGCGAGAGAAGAGGACAAGCCCGTCCTGCTCTCGGTCGGCTACTCCGCCTGCCACTGGTGCCACGTCATGGCCCATGAGTCCTTCGAGGACGAGGCGACGGCCAAGAGGATGAACCGCGACTTCGTCAACATAAAGGTCGACCGCGAGGAGCGGCCCGACGTGGACAGCGTCTACATGAACGCGGTGCAGGCCATGACCGGCCAGGGCGGCTGGCCGATGACGGTGGCCCTGACGCCGGGCGGTGAGCCCTTTTACGGCGGCACCTACTTCCCGCCCGACGACCGCTACGGCCGCCCCAGCTTCCGCCGCGTGCTCGACGGGCTGGCCGACGCCTGGAGAAACCGCCGTGACGAGGTGATGGCCTCGGCCGCGGGGCTGACCGAACACCTGCAGAAGCTCAGCAGCGTTCCTCCCGCCGAGGGCGACTTCAGCGAAACGCTCTTGGACGAGGCGTTAAAAGCCCTCGCTCAACACTTCGACTCCCGCCACGGCGGCTTCGGGGGCGCGCCCAAGTTCCCGCCGCACCACGTGCTCGGCTTTCTCCTGCGCAGCCACCAGCGCACGGGCGACGCGGGGGCATTGGCGATGGCCGAGCTCACCTTGGAGAAGATGGCCCGCGGCGGCCTCTACGACCAGATAGGCGGCGGCTTCGCCCGCTACAGCGTAGACGAAAGGTGGCTGGTGCCGCACTTCGAGAAGATGCTCTACGACAACGCCCAGCTCGTAGAGCGCTACTTGGAGGCCTACCAAGTCACCGGCTGGGACTTCTACCAGGGGGTCGCCGAGGAGACTTTAGACTGGGTGAAGCGCGAGATGACAGGCCCCTCCGGCGGCTTCTACAGCGCCCTCGACGCCGACTCCGAGGGTGAGGAGGGCAAGTTCTACGTCTGGAGCGACGAGGAAATCGAAAGGGCCTTGGGTGAGGACGCCGCCTTGGCGCGGGCCTACTACGGCGTCTCCTCGGGCGGCAACTTCGAGGGCAAGAACATCCTCTTCGTGCCCAGGGACCCTCGCGCCGTCGCCGAGCGCTTCTCGCTCAGCCCGGAGAGGCTGGCCGAGAAGATTCGCGACATCGACAAGAAGCTTCTGGCCGAGCGCGAAGGGCGCGTCCGGCCGGGCTTGGACGACAAGATTCTCCTCTCCTGGAACGGCCTGATGCTGGCCGCCTTTGCCGACGCCGGGCGCATCCTGGACCGGCGGGACTACTTGGATATCGCGGTCAAGAACGCCGAGTTCGCGCGCGACAACATGGTCGAGGGCGGCCGCCTGCTGCACGTCTGGAAGGACGGCCGGGCGACGGTGGCGGGCCTATTGGAGGACTACGCCTACTACGGCACCGGCCTGGTGGCCCTCTACCGCGCCACGCTCGAGCCGCAGTGGCTCGACTGGGCGCTCGAGCTGGCCGAGGTGATGGTGACGCACTTTCACGACGCCGACAACGGCGGCTTTTTCAGCACCGCCGACGACGCCGAAAAGCTCATCGTCAGGCCCAAGGACTTTTTCGACGGCGCGGTGCCGAGCGGCAACGCCGCTAGCGCCGAGTTGCTCCTGGTCCTGTCGCGCTACACTGACAGGCGCGACTGGGAGGAGTTGGCCGCTAACAGTCTGAAACCGATGCTGGCTGGGATGAAGCAGCAGCCCAACGGCTTCGGCCTGATGCTGGCCGTCGTAGACAGGTTGCTGGCCGGCCCCCGCGAAATCGCCATCTTCGGTGAGAGGGGAGAGGAGAGCACGGAGAGGATGCTTCAATCTATTCACGGCCGCTACCTGCCCAACACGGTCTTGGCCCTGGCCGAGGGCGCGGACGACCCTCTCACAACGCGCCTGCCCTTTTTGCAGGGGCGCGACAGAGTGGAGGGCAAGGCAACGGCCTACGTCTGCGAGAGCGGGGTCTGCAAGCTGCCGGTCACGACGGTGGAGGCGTTGGCGGAAGTGCTTTAGAGCAGACGGAGGCGAAGTGGCGTGCCATCACCTACTTCCTTAAGCAGCAAGTAAAAAAGCCCTCCGCAAGCCTTCCTGCTGAGGGCTTTGAGATGAAAGATTGGGCTACTCGAGGTCCAAAGCCTGTCTGAGCGCGTAGACGTCCTGTGAGCTCAGGTTTGCACCGCGCTCGGCGGCGACGTCGCCGGGCACATAAGGCTCGAAGTCCTGGAGTTCGGCCTCGTTGCCCCAGGCGGTCATGGTGTGGTTGAGGATGGCGGCGATGTCCTCGTCGGCGAGGGTGCCAAAGGCGGGCATCTGACCGTTGTAGGTCTGGCCCTCCACCACGATCTCGCCGACCAAACCGTAGAGCAGCACGTTGATCGGGTAGTTGCGGCTGGCACCGTAGAGCTCGGGCGCGTGGCCGGCGAGCGGCGGGAAGGCCCCCGGCACGCCTTGGCCCTCGGCCTGGTGACAGGCCGCGCAGTTGCCGTTGTAGGCCTGCTCGCCCGTCGCCTCCCAGTCGAAGACGCCCTCGGCCGTCTCGGCGGAGCCGGTGACCGCTTCGCCCTCGCTCGTGCCCGCGACCGCGACCTGCTCGATAGCGGCGGGCATCTCCACGGTGGTCACCACGTCGCCGTCGGGATAGCTCATGCGGATGGTCACGAAGTTGGCGCTCTCGGGCAGGTTACCGGCGTCTACCAGCACGTTGAATAGCTCGGCGGCGGCGGGCGCGGCCGGTGGTGCGGCGGCCACCGCGGGTTCGGGTCTGGCGAAGACGAAGTCGGCGCCGCGCTGCGTGGTCAGGTCCATGGCCAGCTCGATGGGCACCTGGATTATCCTCTCCCCCTCGTCCACCCAGCCGTAGGAGCGCAGGACTTCTTGCTCGGCGGCGCGCTGCTGGCGCACCGCCTCGGCGGCCTCGCTCACCTGCTCCTGGCGCGGCGGCTCGATATAGGTATAGGCGCGCATGTGATCGGCGTAGAGAAGGATCGAGGCGACGATGAGCAGGAGGATGAGCAAAGCTCCTGCCAGCCCCGCCAGCCTGAGCATGCGGTTGTCGGTCGGTTGCCCCCTGGTCATGTGCTCCCTAGTCATGATGCACCCCCGCGACCGCCTCTATCTTCGGGTCGTACTTGGGCAGGAGCGCGCGGCTCTTCAGCTGCCAGATGAAGGCGGCCAGCCAGAAGCCGCCGATGGCGATGAACATGATCGGGTCGAGCGGGCTGAGCTGCCAGCCGATGCGCCCGAACGAGGGCACCAGCTGCCAGAAGAGATCGACGACGCGCATGAAGATGATGAGCAGCGCCACGGTGGTGAGCACGTGGGCGTTTCTCTTGACGCGCCGCGACAGGAGGATGAAAAACGGCACGAAAAAGTGAAAGACGACGATGAAGAGCGCCAGGATGCGCCAGCCGCCGGACATGCGGACCAGATACCAGATGTTGTCCTCGCCCAGGTTGGCCGACCAGATGATCAAAAACTGCGAGAAGCTGGTGTAGGCCCAGAGCATGGTGAAGGCCAGAAGAAAGTTGCCCAAGTCGCTTATCTGCTTGGGGTGGATGACCTCCGAGAGCGGCTTGTAGCGCGATAGCAGGACGAGGACGGCGACCGTGAAGGCCATCGCCGAGAGCCCCTGGCCGATGATGAAGATGACCCCGTAGATGCCCGAGAACCAGTGCGGGTCTAAAGACATGCCCCAGTCGAAGGCGGCGAAGGTCATGGCCAGAAAGTAGAAGATGATGCCCGGCGGGGCCAGGACCTTGGCGTAGCGGTGGTACTTCATGTCGCCGGTCTCGTCGAGCCTGGTCGACCAGTGGTAGAGCAAAAAGGCCAAGAGGATCCAGATGACGAAGTAGAGAACCGCCCGGACGGCAAAGAAGGGCACGTTCAGGTAGGCCGCTTTGGCCTGGATGAGGGCGTCGCCGGCGGCGATGACCGGGTTCGCCCAGGGGAAGAGGTAGGGCATGCCGAAGAGGATCGGCAAGAACAGCAGGGCCATGAGCGGGATGACCATAGCGGCGGCCTCGAGGATGCGCCGGGCGATAAAGCCCCACTTGCCCCAGACGGTGTGGTGGATCATCAGCCAGGCCAAGGAGCCCAGCGCGATGCCGATCCAGAAAAAGTAGGCGTAGAGGTAGGACTGCAAAAACGGCGTCAGGCCGAAGAGCGCGCCGATCAAGGCCAAGAGCATGCCGACGCCGCCGGCGATGAGCGCGCGCCGCTGAATGAGGTCCAGAGTCGGCCTCAGGGACTCGTTCATCTCATGTTCTCCAGTCTTTCCCGGTCCCCGGGGGCGAGGTCGTCCAAGTCCGCCGACTGGCTGACTTGCAGGGCGCGGATATAGGCGGTGATCGCCCAGCGGTCATCGGGATTCACGCGGTCGCCGTAAGGGTACATGCGGCCGAAGCCGTTGCTGATCACGTTGAAAAAGTAGCCCACCGGCGCCTGGCGCAGGCGGTCGCTATGGTAGGTCTGGGGCTGCGGAAAGCCGCGCTGCACCACCACGCCGTTGCCGTCGCCCAAGATGCCGTGGCACTGCGCGCAGAAGATGGTGTAGCGTTCCTGGCCGCGCTCTAGGGTGCGGCGGTCGACGAGGTAGGGAAATGTCTCGGCCTGCTGGCCGTCCACCGTGCCCAGGAAGCGGTGCTCGTCCTCTAAGTCAAAGCCCCTCGCCACCGTGCCCTCGACGAGGGGGCGCGCCGAGGCGCCGTCCTCGAAGAAGCTGCTGGGCTCGTAGGTGTCCTTTTTGGGCTGATCGTACATGTTCCGGCCGCAGGAGGAGAGAAGAAGCGCCAGGGCAAGGAGTGCGGCGAGCGCCGGCAGGCCGCGCGGAGAAGGCGGGCGCAGAGAAAGCAGGGGCATCAGGGTTCGACCTCCGACACCCGACCGGGCGCCAGGGTCTCTAAGAGCGCCTTTGAGCGCTCCCGGTCGAACCTGGGGTCGTCGGCTTCGATGGCCAGAAAGAAACCGTCGCGGCTGGCGGCCTCGAAGCCGGGCGCGTTGAAAATCGAGTGGTAGGGCCTGGGCAGGCCGTTGATGATCAGCATGCCGAAGACGGCGGAAAAGGCCGCGAACAAAATGGTGGTCTCGAACATCGGTACGATAAAGGCCGGCCAGGCGAAGTGAGGCCGGCCGAAGACGATGACCGGAAGGCTCAAGACCATGGCGAAGTACTGCAGCAGGAGGCCGAAGAGCGCGCCGGTGATCCCGCCCGCCAAGACGATAAAGCCCAGGCGTGAGGGCCTGACGCCGAGCGCCTCGGTGAGGCCCTCGACGGGAAAGGGCGTGTAGGCGTCGATCTTCTTGTAGCCCTCGTCGCGCACCCGCTCGGCGGCGGCGACAAGATCCTCGGGGGTGTCGAAGCGCGCCACGACGCCGTAGATGTCTGGGTAGATGTCCGGGCCGGGGCTTGACGGGTTAGTAGCCATCCTCATCTCCTCTCGCGCCTAAAGGGAGGCCTAAACAGCAGCCTAAACAGCAGCGGGCGTTCAATGCTTATGTCCTTCCTCGTGATGGACGAGCTCTTTCATCTCGGAAATGGCGATGAGCGGCAGCACCCTGATGAAGACGAAAAAGAGCGTAAAGAAGAGCCCCATGGTGCCGATGAAGGTGGCCCAATCCCAAAACGTCCCCGCGTACATGCCCCAAGACGAGGGCAGGAAGTCGCGGTGCAGGCTCATCACGATGATGACGAAGCGCTCGAGCCACATCCCCACCGAGACGATGATCGAGACGATGAAGAGCGCCCAGAGGTTATAGCGTATGCTCTTGAACCAGAAGAGCTGGATGGTCAAGAAGTTGCAGAAGATGAGCGCCCAGAAGACCCAGCCATAGGGCCCGAAGAGGCGGTTTAGCGCCATATAGCGCTCGAACTCGCTGCCCGAGTACCAGGCCGTGAAGATCTCGATCACGTAGCCATAGGTGACCACCGTGCCGGTCGCCAAGATGATCTTGGCCATGTTGTCTAAGTGCTTCATGGTGATGATGCCCTCTAGGCCGTAGAACTTGCGCAGCGGGATCGCTAAGATGATGACCATGGCGAAGCCCGCGAAGACGGCCCCGGCGACGAAGTAGGGCGGGAAGACGGTGTTGTGCCAGCCGGGCAGCTGCGAGATGGCGAAGTCGAAGCTCACCACCGAGTGCACCGACAAGACGAGCGGTGTCGACAGCGCGGCCAGGAGCAGATAGGCCCGGGTGTAGCGGTTCCAGTGCCGGGCCGAGCCCGTCCAGCCCAGCGCGCCGACAGCGTAAGCCGTCCGCGCCCACCTGTTCTTGGCGACGTCGCGCAGGGTGGCCAGGTCGGGAATCAAACCGACGTACCAAAAGAGCAAGGACACCGTGGCGTAGGTCGATACCGCGAACACGTCCCAGATCAGGGGGGAGTTGAACTGCGGCCACAGGCCCATCTGGTTGGGATAGGGAAAGAGCCAGTAGAAGACCCAGGGGCGGCCCAAGTGCAGAAGCGGGTACACGCCCGCGCAGGCCACCGCGAAGAGCGTCATCGCCTCGGCGAAGCGGTTGATCGAGGTGCGCCACTGCTGGCGCACCAAGAGCAGGATCGCCGAAATGAGCGTGCCGGCGTGACCGATGCCGATCCACCACACGAAGTTGATGATGTCGAAACCCCAGCCGACGGGCTGGTTGACGCCCCAGATGCCGATACCCACGGCGATCAGATAGGTGACCGAGAAGAGAAAGACCATGAGCAGCAAGAAGGCGACGGCGAAGCCGCCAATCCACCAGCGCGGGGTCCTGCGCGGGTCGGTCAGGGGAATGCTACTGATGGTGTCCTCGACGCTGCCGTAGCTGTAACCGGGCGCCAGGATGCGCCCCTCGTCCAGCCCCTGGTTCGCCTTCATGTTTTTCGACGCCACGGTATCAGGCCCTTTCCACTTGCTGCCGAGACGCGAGGTGCTGCTCGGGCTGGTACGCTTCGATCTCGGGGTTGGGGTTGTTCAGGCGCGCTAGGTAGCTGGTGCGGGGCCAGGTGTTGAGCTCGGTCAGGACCCCGTAGTTGAGGTGGGTGCTTTTGAGGCGGCTCACCTCGCTGCCCGGGTCGTTGATGTCGCCGAAGACGATGGCCCGGCCGGGGCAGGCCGAGGCGCAGGCGGGGATCACGTCGCCGTCGCGGATGCGCCGGCTCTGGTTCTCGGCGTCGATGCGCGCGCGGTTGATGCGCTGCACGCAGTAGGTGCACTTTTCCATGACGCCGCGGCTGCGCACGGTGACGTTGGGGTTCCTGAACAGGTCGAGGGCGTCGTCCTCGAGCCGGCTGTAGTGGAAGAAGTTGAAGCGCCGCACCTTGTAAGGGCAGTTGTTCGAGCAGTAGCGGGTGCCCACGCAGCGGTTGTAGACCATGTCGTTTAAGCCCTCGGTGCTGTGCACGGTGGCGGCGACGGGGCAGACCACCTCGCAAGGCGCGTTCTCGCAGTGCTGGCAGAGCATGGGCTGGTGGTAGACGTGCGGCTGGTCCATGTCGCCCGAGAAGTAGCGGTCGATGCGGATCCAGTGCATCTCGCGGCCGCGCCGCACCTCGTCCTTGCCCACCACCGAGATGTTGTTCTCGGACTGGCAGGCCACCACGCAGGCGTTGCAGCCCGTGCAGGTGTTTAAGTCGATGGCCATGCCCCAGGCGTAGGAGGTGTAGTCGTAACCGGGGTAGAGCGAGCCCTCGATGTGGTGGCCCATGTCGTGGATGACGTCGCGGTCCTCGCGGTACTCTTCCAGGGTGGCGTGGCGGACGATGTGGCGCCGGTCGGCCGCGCGCCCGGCTTCCTCGATGACGGCGGGCGAGTGGCCGTAGGAGAGGTTGTTGTGGTCCTGGGTGGTGACCAGGACCTGGCGGCCGCGGGCGGGCTCGAGCGTCAGGCCGGGGCCGAAGAACGGGGCGTCGGCGGTGCGCAGGGCGTAGGCGTTGAAACCGGCGCCGGTGCCCACGCGCCCGGTCTGGGTGCGGCCGTAGCCCAGGTGCAGGGTGACGGTGTCGGCGGGCTGGCCGGGCAGGATGAAGACGGGCGCCTCCAAGCTGCGGTCTCTGTAGGAGAGCGTGACCATCTGCGTCGCGCTCACGCCGAGGCGCTCGGCGGTGGCGGGGCCGACGATGGCGGCGTTGTCCCAGACGAGCTTGGTGAGCGGCTTGGGCAGTTCCTGGAGCCAGGCGTTGTTGGCGTAGCGGCCGTCCCAGATGTTGGGGTCGGGCTTGAAGACGACCTCGAGGGTGCCGATGGCAACAGGCGCGGCCGGGGCGTCCAGGGCGCCGGCCTGCACGCTGACTTCCCTCGCTGCCAGCGCGCTGCCCTCGATGACGCCGTCGTGGACGGCGCGGCGCCAGAAGCCGTCGAAGTCCTCCGCGACTTGTCCCTGCCAATAGGCGCGCACCAGCTCGTAGTTGCTGCTCCCTACGTCGCCCAAGAGGATGGCCAGGACCTCGTGCTGGCTGCGGCCGCCGTAGAGCGGCGCGATGAGCGGCTGGATGATCGAGGCGGTGCCGTCAAAGGCGCGCGCGTCACCCCAGGACTCGAGCTCGTGGGCCATGGGCACGTGCCAGGAGGAGAGAATCGCCGTCTCGTCTTCGAAGAGCCCGAGATGCACCGACAGCGGCACGTTGGCGAGCGCTCCAGCGAAGTCTACGTCGGCGGGCGCGGTATAGGCCGGGTCGCCGCCGAGCATGACGAGCGCATCGACCCCGCCGGCCTCCATCGCCTGGGTGAGCTCGCGCAGTGAGGCGGCGCCGCTGCTCGTCCTGTCACTGGTGGCGGCCTCGACGGGGTCGGTGTAGAAGACGGTGGTGCCGACGTTGCCGAGCGTCTCGTTGATGGCGTGGGCCAGGGCGTGGACGATGGGCGGCTGGTCATAACCGGCGACGACCAGGCTGCGGCCGGCGTTCTCTGCCAGGTCGCGCGCCAGCGGCTCGAGCCAGGCGCTCAAGGTCCCAGGCAGCTCGCCGCCGCCTTCGCCGGCGGCCACGCCGAGTTCGCCCGCGACCGCTCGCGCAAAGGTCTCGATCAGGCTGGGCCGCACGGTGTAGTGGTGGTCGGCCATGATGCCGGTCAGGCTGGGCGTGCTCTCGACGCTGTAGAGGCGGTTCATGCTGAGCACCTCGTCGCCCACTTCCTGCGCGGCCACGCGGCGGCGGTCCGTGAAGGCGCGGGTGTAGTGCAGCTTGCCGGGGCCGACGCCCAAAAAGTCGGCGTCGAGCGAGAGGATTACGTCGGCCTGGGAAAAGTCGTAGACCACGCCCACCGGCTCGCCAAAGGCCAGTTCGGCGCCCATGCGGGCGTTGTCCAAGCCGGCGGCGTCGTACTGGTGCCAGACCGCATTGGGGTAGCGCTCCAAGATCTCCCTGATCTGGGCGATGAGCGAGGGCGAGGTGAGGGTATCGGTGAGGATGCGCAGGTTCATGGCGGTGTCGTCCGCGGCACTGGCGAGGTCGGTGTAGAAGCGCTCCCACATGTCCACGCCCGGTTCCTCGTCGGTGACGCCGCGGCGCCGGACCTCCCTCGAGCGGTCCGGGTCGTAGAGGGTGAGGACGGCGGCCTGCATCATGGTGTCGGTGGCGCCCAAGCTCGCGGGGTGCGCGGGGTTGCCCTCGACCTTGATGGGCCGGCCCATGTGGCTCTCGACCAGGACGCCGTGGCCGTAGCCGCCGAGCGTCAGGGTGCTGGCGAAGTAGAGCGAGCGGCCGGGGATGATCTCCTCGGGCTGGCGCACGTAGGGCACGATCTGTTCACCGGCGCGGGGGCGCTGGATGCAGGCGGTCAGCCCGGCCAGGGCCAAGGACGCGCCCATCAGCCTCAGAAAGTTGCGCCGGCTCACCCCGCCCGTCTCCTCCAGGGCCGCGGGCGGAAACTCCTTGGCGACAAAGGCGCGAAACTCGGGCGTGTCGGCGACCTCTTCGAGGCTGCGCCAGTACTCGCGGCCGCCCTTGCCGGCTAGAGAATCGCGCAGCGCGGCGATATTCAGGGGTCCTTCCGCGTCCTGGGAAGCGGGTGCGAGGCGGTTTTCGATCTCGTCTAGACTGATAAAGGTCTCTTTCATGGGCAGCCCTTAATAATGGCAGGTCGAGCAGTTGGTGAGCTTGTTGACGTTGATGTGATATTCATCGATGAGCGTCCTCCCGAGCTCGAGCTGGTTGGCGGGCGGCACGTAGGCCATGTTGAGGACCTCCTCGCGCGGCCGGATATAGCGCTCGGGCTCGCGGTGGCAGTTCAAGCACCAGGTCATGGACATGTTGCGGGCCTGGTAGACGACCTCCATCTGGTCGACGCGGCCGTGGCAGTTGACGCAGGCCACGCCCTTGTTGACGTGGGCGCTGTGCTCGAAGTAGACGAAGTCGGCTAAGTTGTGGACCCGGTTCCAGGCGATAGGAACATTCTCGGCGTAGCTCTCGCGCACGAGCTCGAGCTCGGGGCTGTCGGTGAGAATCTGCGAGTGACAGCTCATGCAGGTGTGGGTCGGAGGAATCCCGGCAAAGGGCCCGTCTTGCACCGAGGTGTGGCAGGACAGGCAGCTCAGGCCGAGCTCGCCCACGTGAAGCGCGTGGCTGTAGTGAACGGGCTGCTCGATAGGCTGGCCGACGCCGGTGGCAAACGAAGAGCGATTGAACATGGCGATAAAGGTGAGCAGCGCGGCCAGAAAGACCACGCCTCCTAAGATGCCGTACCTGGCAACGCTGTTGGACACTTTGGGAAAAACTTGCGGCATCAGCTACCTTGTCCTTTACCTTGTCCCTGGGGTCCCTGGGGTCCCTGGGGTCCCTGGGGTCCCTGGGGTCCCTGAGGTGAGGGCTTGACGTTGACAAACCAGCACAGAAGGCGTCTCCTGCGCTGGACCGGCGGTAAGATAAGCTCAGACATAGGCTCGTGCATCGCTGCGGCTATCTCATAGCCTTCTGGGCTGGCCACAGCCACTTAGACCTCCCCTGCTCCAAGTCACTCTGCCCAGGCTACACAATTGTGAGTTAGGTGAGCAAGTGCTTATTCCTCAACAGACCCGGACGAGCAGACCCAGGTGCCCGTTGGGTCAGACACCGCCCGCGTCTTCGTCGTGACCTCTTCATCTTGCCATATTCCAGCGTCAGACCTGAGGGACGGATGTCCCAAGACTGGATGGCCCGGTATAGTAAAAGGATGACGAACCTGGAGCCGAACAGGGAGGTGGGCCGTCTCAAGCTGCTGCTCGGGCCGGCGGCCTCGGGCAAGACGGGCTTTCTCATGGCGCGAGCCCACGAGGTCTTGGCGCGGCGCGGGCGCGTCCTCTGGATCGGCCTACCCCAGCAGCGCGACGCCGTCTACCGCCGCGCCACCCTGGCGGGGGCGGTCTTGGGCCTCGAGGTGCTCTC
>JALZLY010000055.1 GCA_030858465.1 Deinococcota bacterium | reverse complement strand
TTGACGGCGCCCTTGAGCTCGAGCACGGTGAGCAGCGGCAAGAGCGCGGTGGCGCTCTGCCCGCTCGCCGCGATGAGGTCGTCCAAGAGCGGCGAGTCCTGGGCGCGGATGAGCGTGACCAACTCCCGTTCCGCATCGCTGAGGGGCGGGCCCGAACTCTCCTTGGCGGCCGACCAGCCGAGCTCGCTCAGGATGTCGTCCGCGTCCTGGGTCAGGACCGCGCCCTGCTTGAGCAGGTCCAAGGTGCCGCCCGCCTTGGGGTCGCCCGCCCGGCCCGGCACCGCGAACACCGTGCGGCCCTCCTCGAGCGCCAGCGAGGCGGTGATCATCGAGCCCGACTTGTGCGTGCCCTCGACCACCAGCACGGCGCGGGCGAGGCCGGAAATGATGCGGTTGCGGGCGGGGAAGTGCTCGGGGCGCGGGCCGGTGCCGACTGGGTACTCGCTCACCAGCGCGCCGCGGCCAGCCAGGATGGCGTGGCCGAGCCCCCCGTTCTCCCTGGGATAGATGGTGTCCACGCCTGAACCCAGGACCGCCACCGTCTGGCCGCTGGGAACGGAGAGGGCGCCCCTATGCGCCGCGGCGTCGACGCCGCGGGCGAGTCCCGAAACCACGGTGACGCCCGCTTGTGCCAGGCCCTGGGCCAGCCTGTGGCTCAGCCCCAGCGCATAGTCGCTGGCGTCGCGCGTGCCGACGATGGCGACGCTGCGAATCTCGGATAGCTCGCCGCGCAGCGCCTGCGGCAGTTCGCCCTTTACAAAGAGCACGGGCGGCGGGTCGTAGATGCTCCTCAGCGCCTCGGGGTAGTCCGGGTGCGCCAGGTGGATGAGCGTGGCGCCCAACCGCGCGGCGCGCTCCAACTCCCCTTCCGGCCGCTCGGAGCGCTTGGCCTCCAAGAGGCTGGCGACCAGCTTGGGGCCGAGGCCCGGCACCGCTCGCAGCTCGCGCTCGGAGGCCGCGTAGACCGCCTCGGCGTCGCCGAAGTGCTCGGTTAAGAGCTTGATCTTGCGCGGTCCCAAGCCGGGCGTGAGGGCGAGCGCCAGATATGTGCGGGTGAGCGTGTCCATGAAGCTCGCATCTTACCAGAGCTCAGCTGAACAGGCTTGCGACCGGCACCCTCCAGCCGGGAACGACGTCGCCGCCGTCCAAGCTGTCCTCTGCGGTCAAGACGGCGACCTCGCTCAGTGAGCGGTAGACGGTGATGAGACGCTTGCGCGGGTTGACCACAGCGACCATATGCGTCCCTGCCTCGAGCCAGTCGACCACTTTTTCCTCGACCTCGGTGTAGCTGTCGCCGGGTGAGATGACCTCCACCGCCAGGTCTGGCGCGCCCGGCCAGTACCCTTCGGTGTCTCCAGCCTCCTCGAGACGTTTGCGGCTCACGAAGGCGACGTCGGGCGCGCGCACGACATCGGGGTTCGAGGCGAGCTTGAAGCCAGTTTCGGCAGCATAAACCCTGCCGAGGTCGTTTGCTCTGACATGTTGGTCGAGCGGCGTGGACACGTTCATAACGATCCCGCCGTGCTCGTGTCCAGCCGGGGCCATCTTTCTCAGTTCTCCTCTGACCAGTTCATAGCGAAAGCCGTCGTCGGGCATCCTGAGCAGGTCTTCAGCGGTGATCTTTGTCCGTACAGTCATGTGCGAACCTCGCAAACAAACCTTAGCACAGAACCTAGTCAGGTCGGGCCTATCCAGTCGCGCTGTCCGCCGTCAACTTAGCTTCCAGCGGCTGCCCTCGGCGCCGTCCTCGAGCACGACGCCGAGTTCGCCGAGCCTGTCGCGGATGGCGTCGGAGGTCTTGAAGTCGCGCTGGGTGCGCGCCTCCTGTCGCTGCTCGAGGATGAGCCCGAGGAGGCCGTCCAGGAGTTTCAAGTCCGCCTGCGCGGCCTGAGCCTCCACATCGCCGAGCACGCCCAGGACCGTGCCTGCTAAATCCTCGTAGAAGGTCTTGGCGAATGCCAGGTAGTCTGCCAGGTAGTCTGACAGGTAGTCTGGGCCCGGCTTGCCCGTGAGCTTGGCGTTGACCTCGCGGGTGGCGTCGAAGAGAACAGCCAAGGCCTGCGGGGTGTTGAGGTCGTCGTTCATGCTCTCGGCGAAGCGCTGGCGGTAGGCGCCAAAGGGGTCGGATCCACCGGGCGGCGTGTCTTCGGGCAGGCGCCGCAGGACCTCGCGGTAGGCATCCCGGATGCGTTTCAGGCCCTGAGCCGAGGCCTGCAGGCTCTCCGCGGAGAAGTCGCTGACCGAGCGGTAGTGGACACCCAGGAGGTGAAAGCGCACGGCCAGCGGGTCGTGGTTCTCGAACAGCCTCTCCAGGGTGACGAAGTGCCCCTTGGACTTGGCCATCTTTTCGCCCGAGAGTGTCACCATGTTGAAGTGCAGCCAGTAGCGGGCAAAGGGCATGCCGGCGCCGCGCGCCTGCGCCAGCTCGCACTCGTGGTGGGGAAACAGCAGGTCCAGGCCGCCGCCGTGGATGTCGAAGGTGTCGCCCAGGTACTTCGTGCTCATCACCGAGCACTCGAGGTGCCAGCCGGGGTAGCCCTCGCCCCAGGGGCTTCTCCAGCGCATGATGTGACCGCCCTCGGCCTCCTTCCAGAGGGCGAAGTCGCGGGGGTCGTCCTTGTCGCCGCGCACCGTGACGCGGGTGCCCTCGAGCGTTTCGTCGCCCTTGCGCCCGGAGAGCTCGCCGTAGGGTTCCCAGGCCGACACGTCGAAGTAGACGTTGCCGCCGCGCTCATAAGCGAGGCCGCGCGCCAACAGCTCCTCGACCAGCGCGATCTGCTCGACGATGTGCCCCGAGGCCCTGGGGACGACGCTGGGGCGGCGCACGCCCAGCTTGGCCAGGGCGTCGAAATAGGCCCAGAAATACTTTTCGGCGATCTCCATGGGCTCGAGCTTTTCGAGCGCCGCGCGCTTTTGCAGCTTGTCCTCGCCCTCGTCGGCGTCGCCCACGAGGTGGCCCACGTCGGTGATGTTGGAGACCAGCCGCACCGTGTAGCCTTGGTGCTCGAACCAGCGCCTGACCACGTCGAAGAAGATGGGCCCGCGGGCGTGCCCCAGGTGCGGTTCGGAGTAGACGGTGGGACCGCAGAAGTAGATGCCTACGTAGCCGGGCGTGATCGGCTCGAAGGGTTCTTTTCGGCGCGTCAGGGTGTTGTAGAGCTGCACAGGAGAACTCCCGGAGGGCAAAGGATTAGGGGACGCGTCTTGGCGCGCAACGACAAAGCGAGCAATGGCAAAGCGCGCAACGACACCGCCTCGGGTGACGCCGCAGCGGCGTCACCCGTGTGTGCGGCCAAGGCTGGCGGCGCGTCATGTCCAGAGTCTAGCACAGCGTTTTCGCCGCCGGGAATCGCGGTAGACTGAAGCGTGAAAGATCCCAGCCAGGATACGAAGGGGCAAAGGCCGGCGTCCTACCTCAGGAACGCTGAAGGGCATGGTGCGTCGCCTCACCACAAGGGGATGCGCGAAAGCTCTAGAGTGGGGCTATGACACGCCTCCTGAGATTCCTCTTGCTCTTCGTCATGCTGGTCGTCCTGCTGGCAGCCTGCGCGCCGGCGGCCGGGGACGCGCGGACCGCTGTGGTTCTCGTCAACGCGCCCGCCGAACATAGGGTCTCGGGCCTGGCGGAGAGCTTGCAAGGGCTGCTCGAGCGCGATCCGGCGGCCGGGCTCTACCGCTTCGCCTTTCCGGCGTCGGCCCGCTTTCAGGAGACGCACCGCGACATGTTCGGCCGGCGCGCGCCCCGCCAGGCCTACCTGATTGCCCGCAACCTGGGCGCGCGCTACGCGGTCATGGTGGCTGCGCCCGTCTACCACCGCGAGGCGACGCTGCTCCACTCGCCCCTTGGCGAGAGCCGCTTGGTGACAACGGCAGTGACGGTCGAGGTGAGCATTGTTGATGAAGGGGGAGAGGGCATCCTCTTTCAGACGCGCGCGGGTGGCGTGGCGAGCCGCCTCGAGTCGGCCCGGCGGCCGCTCGTCGCTGAGGAGGATGACCCCGACCTGAGACGCTTGCGAGAGCGAGCAGTCGCCGAGTTGGCCCCGGCGACTGCGGCCCGGCTGGCCGGGCTAGCGCGATTCTAGCGCCTTCAATGCGTCTCGCCGGGCTCCGGCGAGGCGTCGCCCTGACACCGACAGCCTTCTCGAGACCATTGGAACAGCAAAACGGGCGTGACGGCGCTCGAGCCGCCGCTCAGGTCCGCCCCCGCGCCAGGAAGCGGTGAGGGTGGCAATCCCGTCGCCGGCACTGCGGGGGCGCGAGGGGGTATTGCCGTGAGCCGGCAGGACTACCGCACGCTCTGCCTCGCCCTCTTGGGCTTGGCTCTGCTCGCCCTGCTCTTGGTGTTGCGCCCGGCCGCCGGGCCGCAGCGGGCTGAGAGGCTGGACTGCGAGACCGCAGCCGCGGGCGAGGCGCCTGCGCTTCGCCTCGAGCCCGTTCTGACCGGCCTCGAGGTGCCCGTCTTCGCCAGCCACGCCGGCGACGGCTCCGGCCGCCTCTTCGTCGTCGAGAAGGCCGGGCTGGTGCGGGTGCTCGACGGCGGAGAGCTGCAGGGCGAGCCCTTTTTGGACCTCCGCGGCCGGGTCGGCACCGTGGCCGAGGAGGGCCTCTTGAGCCTGGCCTTTCACCCCCGTTACCGCGACAACGGCCGCGTCTTCGCCTTCTACAGCCACCCGGAACGCCCCGCCTCGGTGGTGGCGGAGTTCTCGGCGCCGCCCGGACAGCGCGCCGACCCCGTCGGCCGGGTGCTGCTCGAGATTCCCCAGACCGCGGGCGTCCCCCTGCACAAGGGCGGCCAGCTCGGCTTCGGTCCCGACGGCTACCTCTACGTCTCCGTCGGCGACGGCAGCGAGTGGCCGCGGGGCAGCGCGCGCGCCCAGGACCTGGGCGACTTGCGCGGCAAGATCTTGCGCCTCGATGTCGGCTCGGGCGCGCCCTACCGGCTGCCCTGGGGCAACCCTTTTCGCCGCGTGGGAGATGCCCGGGGCGAGGTCTGGGCCTACGGCTTCAGAAACCCCTGGCGCTTTTCGGTGGACGCCTGCAGCGGCCGCGTCTTCGTGGCGGACGTGGGCGAGGCGCGCTTTGAGGCGGTCTACCTGGCGGAGGCGGGCGGCAACTACGGCTGGCCGGTCATGGAGGCGGACCGGTGCATGTCCGCGGTGCCGGACAGGCCCGACCTCTCCAGGGACGCTTGCGGCGAGCACCGCTTCCTCTGGCCGATCCACGCCTACCCCCACCTCTGGCTTGACCCCGGCGGTGGCAATTCGGTGATCGGCGGCTACGTCTACCGCGGCCGGCGCCTGCCCGCCCTGGCGGGGCGCTACCTCTTTGCCGACTTCTCCTCGGGCCGGGTGTGGACGCTCACCGAGACCGAGGCCGAAGACGCCGCGGGCCCCTACCCGCTGTGGCGGGCCGAGGAGGTGTACCACGACGACCAGCGCTTTACCGCCTTTGGCGAGGACGAGGACGGCGAGCTCTACCTGATGAGCGCCTCGACCGGCGTGCTGTTTCGGATCGCGCTCGAGGAGTGATTCCTACCGCGCCCTCCAGCCCCTTCAGTCCTCGGCCCATAACCGCTGCAAGGCGTAGTAGGCGGGTTTGAGCCGGTAAGCGTACTCGGGCTCTTGCCAGCGCGGCAAGCTGTAGCGGCCGGTCAGAGCGACGTCTTCGGCGACGAACCAGAGGCCGATGTCCGCTACCTCCAGGATGTGGCCGGGGCTGGGGCCGTCGAAGACGTAGCCCGCGCTGGGGTCGGTGACCATGAGCAGCGTCCAGGGC
>JALZLY010000054.1 GCA_030858465.1 Deinococcota bacterium | reverse complement strand
TCGAGCTGCGCAACAGCGACGTGCCCACCTATGTCGAACTCGGCGTGGCCGACGCGGGCGTCGTGGGCAAGGACGTGCTCCTGGAGGCCGGGCGCAACGTCTACGAGCCCGTGGACCTGGGCTTTGCCCGCTGCCGCCTCTCGCTGATTCGCGCCGCGGGCGCCTCCAGCCCCATCGCGCGCGTCGCCAGCAAATACCCGCGCGTCGCCCAGCGCTACCTGCGGGGCATCGGCTCCTCGGCCGAGGTTATCAAGCTCTCGGGCAACGTCGAGCTCGCCTGTTTGACGGGATTGGCCGACGCGGTCGTGGACATCGTCGAGACGGGCGACACCCTGCGCGCCAACGGCCTGGTCGAGCACGACGTCGTGTTGGAGTCCTCCGCCCGCTTTGTGGTGAACCGCGCCGCCCTCAAGATGAAGTCTTCGCTGCTCAGGCCGCTCGTCGAGAGGCTGCGCGCGCTGACCTCCCAAGCGCAGCAGCGCACGACCGCCTAGAGCACCACCTCGCTCTCCCGCTCGATGCGTTTGGGCAGATCCGCCTGGGCGAGATCCTCGGCAGAGATGGCGGTGAGGGGACTCAGCTCGAGCACGGCCTCTACCTCGCCGTCCGCGCCGAAGGGCAGCTCCACGCCCGCCTGCGCCAGCCAGGTCGCCGCGCGCTGGCTCTGGAGCCGTTTGCTGCTCGCGGGCGAGTCGGCACCGGCGGCGTTCTTGATGGGCGCGAACTCCTCCACCCGGCTCGTCTCCAAGACGATGCTCGTTTCCGCCAGCGGCAGGGCGTCGAAGACGAAGAGCTCGAGCTTGACCGCGTTGGGCGCCTCGGGCTCGACCTTCTCCCCCGTCGCCACGTCCACATGAGACACCTTCTTGTCGGCCCGGTGAAAGGGCAGACCGAAGCGGCCACCCTCGCTCAAGCGCCGCACAAAGGCGACCGCGAGGGCGTGGATGGCGATCGAGCCCAGGTTGAACTCGAGCGTCCCGTCCTCGCCTCGCGCCTCGGCCAGCGCGGCGGGCATGTCCGAGTACTCGATGACGCCGACCTTGCCGCCCAGGAGACAAAAGTTGCCCACCCTTTCCGAGGGTCCCGTCTTGGGTAAGCCCTTCGACGACATCTCGGCGCTGTCCAGGGCGTGCAGGCCGAGAAAGAGCGGGTCGACGCAGTGGACGCTCGGGTTGTCGACTTGAAAGTAGCTGATCTGGGTGACGCCGCGCCGGGCCATATCGTCCAGGGCGCCGCTGGTATGAAGCGCCCGCAAGCTGCCGCCGTGGCCGTCGGGACTGAGCGCCAAGGCGCCTTTGCCAGCCAATAGCACCTTGCCGTCCATGCCGATGCTTGGCATGGTGCCCTGGGCGAAGAGCATGACGTTCGCGGGGTCCAGGCCGAAGTGGTCGTGTGCCTCGAAAAAAGCCCGCGTGGCTGCGTCGTTGAGGGGGCTGGTCATCACGTACCAGGGCACGGCCCGGCCGTACTTCTGCTCTACCTTGCGCAGATACTCGGCGAAGACCCTAAAGAGCGGCTTGCCGAGCACGGGCGTGGCGGGAAAGGTGCCCTTGGGACCGTCCCAGCCGAGGCGCGTGCCCTGGCCGCCGGCTACGGTAAAGGCCGCCACCTGGCCGTTACGGATCAAACTCTCGCCGAGCGCGCGCGCCTCTTGGTATTTGGCCTCGAGCTCGGCCGTGGGAGTCTTTGGATAGTAAGGCGCCGGCTCGATAGTCTCGGGCAGCTCCGCGCCCGGTTGGGCGAGCACCTGCCTGCTGATGAGCTCCTCTAGCCTCGGCCAGTCCTGGGCCTCGAGCTCGCTCAGCAGATGGTCCTTCTCCTCGCCTGTCAACTCGTCGTAAAAGGCCAGAAGATGCGCTTGGCCATACTTGTTTAACATAGCGTCCACGCGTGTGTAGCGTTGGGTCCTATCCATCCCACCGTTCCCTTCATGTGAGCGGAGCATCCTCGCTGCTCCCTTTGGGGCTAGTGTCACCGTTCGGTTGCGGACCCAGTCTACCGTGAAAGGCGAGAACGACGAAACGGCCTGGGCTCGGCTGGCCTATCGCCGAGCCCAGGCCATAACGAGGCGGCTACCTTTGGCTGATCGGCAACTCCGCGGGCGGCGGGTTGAAGGCCGAAAAGCCCTGGTCGAGCCCGCTCAGGCCGCTCAAGACCAAGGCGGGCGCCGGGCTGCCCGAGGCGGCGAGCTGGGCGGCTTCGTACTTGACGACCTTATCGCCACTGCTCACCCAGAGGTCGCCCGAAGCGTCCAAGGGATCGCCTTGGACGCTGGTCGCGCCGAGAAGGGTGAAGACGGGCGGGTCGCTGCTGCTATCGCCCAACTGCTCGCGGCGGTAGCCCAGGAGCTGGCCCGCGCTGTAGTCGGGCAGCCACAACGGTTTCCTCGCTCGCCCTCACCTCGACGCTCGCCTCACTCACGCCCGGCATTACGGCTACCGCCACCAGCTCGCCGACCGAAGCGCGCAAGAGCGTCTCGATGCCACTCACGCTTAGCCGGACGAACTCTTGGCGGAGCCGTAGACACCCGCACTTCCCGTGTTGGTGCTGCCCAAGACTCCGGTGCCCTGCTCGCTGTAGCCGCTTAGGCCGTTGCCCCCGGCGTCGCTAAAGCCGTAAACACCGTTGCCGTTCGTGGTCGAGCCTCTTAGCGCTGTCGCGCTGGCATTGGTGATGGAAAAGGCCGCGTCGCCGCTGTCCACCTGGGCGCTGTAGGGCAACGTGAGTGCGCCCCTGCGGCGCTCACGGTAATCTTGCCGTCATCGCCGATGGTCACCGTGACGTTGTCTCCCGCCTCGAGCACCAGGCTGCCGCTCTTGCCGTTTAAGCTCGCGACGCCCGCGCTGCCACCCGAACCCACTTGGTCGACCTCGCGACGGCCCACATGCCCGTGCCAAGCGCCAGGACGGTGAGGAGGACGATCCAAGCTTTCGCTCTGTTCATGCGCTTTCCTTTCAGGGCGCCAGCAGGCAAGCGCCCAGGGTTGCGCCGCCCAGAGTGCAGCGCGGCAGGGGATCGGCCGTAGGCACAGCCGTGACAAGCGCCCGTTTTCGGCCTGCTTGCAGGAGCGTGAGCGTACCCGAGCCGTTGGCCTGGGCAGGCTCTAAGGTGTACTCGGTGTACCCCTCCTCGCCATACGCGCCAAAACCGGCGACGACAGAAAAATCCGACGTACCCGCGCCAATCGTTGCTATATGGGGAATGGTGAGCACAAAGATGCTGAGACCAGCGGGGCCGGGCGCATCGTTACCAAAGAGCGTGTACCAGCTATCCTTGTCGCCACTGCCAATCGTGCAGTAGCTGTCTCCAGAGGCTAAATCGTGCCTGCCCGCATGGGCACCTCCTATCACCTCCACGCTGAGGCTTGTCGTGGGCTCTGCCAGAGCGCTACCAAAGCAAAGCAGCAGGAGCGTGAACAGTGCGGACCAAGCTGGGCTGAGAAAACCTCTTGTCATATCTACCTCCTTGCGCCATAGGGTAGCCGAGGCCCGGTTATATGCCGATTATAAAAAGCGGTTTTGCCGGTGCGAGGTCACAAAAGCTATGCTGCTGGTGGTTTAAGAAAGTCGCCCCAAGCTTCGGGTAGCATCTCACCCACCTCGGCGAGGGTTTCGCGGCTTGCTTCGTAAAGCTTGGCGATGGCCCGCTGGTTGCCGCTCACGCGAAGCGCCTCGAGGGTCAGCCGCAACGTCTGGGCGTTGTACGGGTCGGCTTGCAGCAGCAA
This sequence comes from Deinococcota bacterium, assembly GCA_030858465.1. NCBI lineage: Bacteria > Thermotogati > Deinococcota > Deinococcota bacterium. The sequence continues at coordinate 3,970 of JALZLY010000054.1, read as the reverse complement.
CCGCCCCAGCCGGGTGGCCTCCGTGGGGCGACTGTCGAGCAGCTCGGTCGCCCTCCCTTGTAAGGCGTGGTAGAGGGCGCTGGCGACGGTCTCATCGCCCTCGCTGAGGTCTTCACGGTAGAGCCCGCGCCACAGCGTCGTGTCACCCGTCTTGAAGAAGTCCTCAACGTCGGAGGCGACGCTTCCCAAGGCGTAGCCGCCGGCGGTGCGGAGGATGATATTGGCCCCCAGACTCTTGCGCAGTTGAAAGACGAGCTGTTTGAGCGAGCTAGCGGCGCTGTCCTCGGTTTCGTCGGGGTAGAGGGCGTAGAGCAGCTCGAGCTGCGCAACCTCGCTGCGTCCGGCGATTCTGGCCTCGAGCAGCCCTGCCAAAAGCTCCTTGCGCTTGTGGCCGCGCACCGCTTGAGCGACGCCGTCTTGAACGAGGCGCAAAGGGCCAAGGAGCTCGAGGCGGAACGCCTTAGGCAGTGGTTCGGGGCGAGCCTGAGCGCGGCTGGAGATCAATGTGGGGAAGTACCGGTAGACGCGTTGGACACCGTACATGAGACCGTGAGCCTGATACCACTCGAGCTTCTGTGCAGCGCTACCGGCGTCACCGCTAAGGCGGTCAAGTTCAAGACCGATATCGCAGGCTTCACGCGCCATCCCAGGGCGACCTGTCAGCCTTTGGGCGGCGGCGAGCGTGTCGCGTGCCTCGGGGAACTGTCCGAGCGCCTCGAGCGCTAGCCCCTGCGCCAACAGCGCGAGACAAACCATGTAGGGGTGGTCGAGCGAGGTGGCTGCCGCGAAGGCTTCTTGAGCCAGCTCGAGCCCCCGCTGAGGCGAGCCGCAGCGCACTTCGGCAGAGGCTGCGACGCAAAGACCGGACAGGCGGCTACGCGGGTTGTTGAGCGCTTCAGCGTGGCGCAACGAGGCGTAGGCGTGTTTTAGAGCCAGCACGCCGCCGTGGGGTGGCCGCCACTCCAGGTAGAGGGTGCTGAGTTCAACCTTGCAATCGAACAGGGCGACCGATACATCAAAACGCTCGAGCACGGCTAAGCTTTCCAGCAGCATGTCTTCGGCGCGTTCGGGCTCCCCCAGGGCGGACAGTTGCGCGCCGATGCAGACCTGGGTGTGCGCGCACATCCTGGCGTCACCGAGGGCGCCAAACAGCGTCAGGGCCTCCTCAAGCTCTGTGAGGCGCCGCTTAAACGCACATAACTGGGCGTGAACATAAGCAAGATTGAAAAGACATGAGGCCATACCGCGCAACGAGTTTTCACGCCGCGCGGTCGCTAGCGCCTCCTCGATATAACCTTCTGCCGCTCTATAGTTGCCGAGATAGTACTGCGCTCCAAAGCAGGCGCTCAGAAGCCTTGCCCGCATCAACGCTGTCAAGTGAGGGTTGCTCAACGCCGCTTGAGCCACAATCAAACCCTTCTGGGCGTCCCCCTGGTCATTCAATGCAAATGCCACCTGGTAGCTCAGTTCAGGGTCTTGCAGGGCTTGTAGCTCAGGGTGAGCCTGCCACAGCTCGACGGCCGCCGCAGCATTCCCCGCTATGGCACGAAGTTTAGCCAGCTGCGCCAGCATCTGCACGTCACGCTGCAGGGGCTGCGGTAGGCGCGCAAGGACCTCTTCCGCACGCCTGATGTGACCCTGCATCGCCAGCAACTCTGAAAGCAGATAGCAGGCTTCGCGGTTGTCGGGGGTAAGGCCTGTGGCCTGCTCAGCCAGGCGGGTGGCTTCCACAAGGTCGAATGGACGCAGCGCCTGCGCCGCTCGGAAGGCCAGTTGTCCCCGCCCCTCGCCTTTCGCGTAAGCCACCATCCTCACCAAAAACCGCCCCACCTGAGCACCATTGCCTGCTGCTTCCGCCTGCGCCGCCGCCTTTTCCAGCAGCGCCCGCGCCGCGTGGGGCTCGAGCCCGGCATCCTCGACAAAACCCGCTGCGGTCCGGGCGTCTTCCTCTAGCGCCGCCAGCGCCCGCCTCGCCAGTTCGCGCCGCTTTGCCGCGCCGAGATGCTGGCGTGTCACCTCGCGGAACAGCGGGTGGGCGAACGTGCCGCCCCGGAAGAGCCCCTGCCGCTCGAGCTCCAGCGTGGCCGCCGCGAGGAGATCTTGGGGTAAGCCCGCCACTGCCGGCCAGAGCCCTGCTGGAGCGTCCAAGGAGAGCATGGCCGCAGCCTCGAGCGCCTCCCTGGCAGCCTCAGACACCTTCGCGCTCAGGGTGGCGCGCTCGATGAGCGCCTCCACCGTGACCGGCATGAGCGCCTCGGGCGGTTCGCGCCAGCGCCAGCGTTTGCCGTCGCTCCAGAGATAGCCCTGCCGGGCAAGATAGCGAAAGTACTCGAGGGTAAAGAGCGGGTTGCCCAGGGCGCGCCCGTAGATCCACGCGCTGGCTTCTTGGGAAAGGCTGGCCCCGACCTCCGCCTCGAGCAGCGCCCGTGACGCCCCTTCGCAAAGTGGCGCCAGCCGCTCGGCCTCGAAGGGCTCGGGCGGAAGGCTGCGGCTGGTGACGAGCAAAGCGACGCCGCGGCTGCGCTTGACCCGCCCGGCCAGCGCTTGCCACAGCCCCTGCCGCTCGGGAGCGGCCTCGTGCAGGTCCTCTATGTGCAAGACGACGGGCGCGAGCGCGGCCAAGAGCGCTGCTAGAGCGTCGGCGGCAGTCGAGGGCTCGACGTGTTCGCCCCGTTCAAGCCTCTCCACAGAACGCCGTGCCCAGAGCGGCAAGCGGGATGGGCGCGGCAGCGCCTCGAGCAGTTCCCCCAGGGGCACGGTCGCGTGGACGCTGAAGCTCCGGCAGGTCGCCGCCGCGAGGAGCCTTTGCGCCGCGAACGTCTTGCCGATACCGGCTTCACCCCAAAGCCCCAAGGCCAGACCCGCGCGCCTCGTGACCACCGGCTTGAGGCGGCCAAGGAGAGGCGTCAGCGCCGCGGCGCTCGGGTTTTGTGCGCTTTCCACCCCATGAGCGTAGCAGACCTAGCGCCCCGCGGCTAGAGAGCGCGGGTCGGCGAGGCCGTGCTTGCCGCGACGGGGTGCCTAAGAGGCCGGTTCCCTCGCGGCAAGCACGCCGAGCGCCTAGTCCACCACCCACTGCCGTGGGCGAACAGGCCGTCACCGCCGGCCTGAAGACCTCAGCTGGCTAGTTGAGACGGGTGCTGTAATAGGTGCACTTGCCCGTCCACACCGTTAAGCTCTTGCTGCGGCTGGGCTCAGGAGCATTGACCGTGAGCGTCACCCGGCAATCGTTGGTCACGTCTATCGCGTTACCGGGAGAGTATGGAGTGAAGGAAGGGCTGCTCGAGCCGAGCTCCCTGTTGATTTCGGTCTCGCTGTTGCCGACGGTGACAAAGACCCGCCAGTCGTAGGTCAGCGCTTCACCGCTGGGGTTTTCCACCCCCACCTGCGCCGAGTAGCGCGGCGGCGGAGGCGGCGGATTGATGATGACTACGTTAGTGCAACCCTTCTCCCGGAAGTCGATGGTGTTGCCGTTCGCCACGGCTACGTCTGTGCAACCTATCGGCGTGTTGTCGATGCGTCTGAGGTCCCGCGAATACACCCCAGTGCTCGTGATGCGCGGGTAGGGGTTCTCGGGTGGGGGCAGAACGGTCAGGGTCCGGGTGGCTGAGGCGGTCAGCCCTTCGCTGTCGCGGGTACTGACCCGCACCGAGCGCGCTCCCGTCTCGCCAAACGTCACCCTGACCCCGCAGCCGGTTGTGCTCGACAGCGCGTCGGGCGCGTCCACCGCCCAGGTGGTGTTGGCGCAGAGGCGGGTGGCGTCGCTTTCGTTGATGTCGCGCACCAGCGCGGTCATGGCGTAAGGCTCGCCCTGGCGCGGGTCGCCCGAGCTTTGTAGCTCGAGGGTGGGAGCGCTGTTGACCACCTCGACGTTCAGGGTGGCGCGGCTTTCGCTGCTGCCGTAACGGGCGACCAGGGTGAGGACCTGGCGGCCCTGCGCCCTAAAGGTGTAGGGCAAACTCGAGCCGAT
>JALZLY010000053.1 GCA_030858465.1 Deinococcota bacterium | reverse complement strand
CGACGATGCTGCCCCGCACCGAAGCAAGCTCGAGCGGGTCGCGCGCCGTGAAGTCGCCGCTGAGGCGCGCCACCCGCACCCCGCTCGCTGCGACCTCCGCCACCACCGTGTTGAGTCCGGCCAATTGGCGTCCGGGAAGTATGAGCTCGAGCACCTCGCGCCCACCGGCTGCGACGCTTAGAGGATAGCTCTCCGCGCCGACGAGGATCTCGAGCTCGAGGGCGTCCTCTGAAGCACTGTTGTCCACGCTGAAGCGGGCGGCGACCTCCTCGCCGAGCTCACCGTCGTCCACCTCCAGGCTCATGGCGGGCGCTTGTGAGAGGCCGCTGCTTGAACCCCGCACATAGACAGGGTCTTCCCCGAGCGTCAGTGTGACACTGCCTCCCAGGGGTGCGTATTCCGCTCCCAGCCCGGTCATGTCCGTGACGGTAAGAGGAGTGTCCGCCTGCAGCAGGACCGTGGCGGGCAAGCTGGCCCACATCACCCGGACGTCGCCCTCGTCTGCGCCAAAGGCGTAGCTGAAGACGCCCTCGGGCGCGTCGTCTCGCTCCATAAAGCTCGCGCCCGTCAGCTCGCGCGCCATCACCGCGAAGGCGACGTAGGAGGGCTTGGGGGTGTGCGCGCCCAGCGGGTCGTCGGTGTGGCGCACCAGGCCCCAGTTCTGCTCGACGCGCGTGGGGTCGGCCCCGTCGTTCATGAAGTCGTACCAGAAAAAGCGTTCTACGCCGGCGGCGAGCGTCTGCGTGTAGGCGCGCACCAGGTACTGCGCCTGGCTGCGCTCGGGCGTGCCGTCCTCTCCCGGGGTGGTGGCCCAGCCGAGCTCGCTGATATAGCTGCCCGCGGCCCCGTACTCGCCGATGAGGTCGGCAAGCTGGTCCAACTGCCCGCCCAAGCCCTCGGGCGGGTCGGCGGGGCGGTAGGGATGGACGCTCACGGCGTCCAAGACCTCGAGCGCGCCCTCCTCGAAGAGGAGCTCGAGCCAGCCAAACGGCAGGCCGGAGGTCGCCGGGCCGACGACCCGCACCTCGGGATGCTCCGCCTTGATGGCCTCGTGGACGGCCTGGACGAGCTCGGCGTAACAGCGGACGTTGTCGGGGTTGGGCTGCGGCGGGGTGTTGCGGCAGGGGCCGCGGTTCCAGGGCGCGCCCCCGGCGTTGGGCTCGTTCCAGACCTCGACGGCGCGGATGACCTCGGGGTACTGGCGCACGAGTGCCGCGCCGTAGGCGGCGTAGGCGGCGCGGCCCTCGTCGGTGAAGGGAATCGCGCCGATGCCCTCGTTGTCCACGTCGTAAAGGCGGTTGCCGTAGTTGAGGATGGTGAGGGTGGTGAGGCCGGCCTCCTCGAGCGCGCGCATGTAATCCTCATACATGCCCGCGAAGGCGTAGACGCCGGGCGCGGGCTCGATGCGGTTCCAGGGCAGCTCGTCGCGCACCGTAGTAACGCCCGCCCACGTCAGGAGCGCGACCAGCTCGAGTGGGTAGTTGGAGACGCCGGGGCTGGCGTACTCGCCCGCCGCCTCGTCCCACTGCGGCGCCTGGCCCTCCAAAAAGTGCGCGAAGTGCGTCTGCACCGCGAAGGGTGACTCGGCGCCCGCGAAGTCGCGCTCGGCGAGAACGGCCAGCGTCGTCTCGGCGCGCGCGCCTTCATCCGCCGTGGTCGCTGTGAGGCGAAAGTAGCCGCGCGCGCCCTCGGGCAGCTCGAGCGCGAGTTCGTCGCCGGCACCCTCGCCGCTGGCGACCGCCTCGCCCCAGAGGTCGTGGAGCGTCCAGGCGACGCTATCGGCTGCGGGCTCGAGGCCGATACGAACGTCCTCGCCCTCCAGAAAGACGTTGCCGACCGTGAGGGGGACGAGCCCGAGCCCGGTAGGAGACTGGGTGGGAGACTGGGCCCAGGCGAAGGCGAGAAGGAGGGCGAGGAGGCTTAGAACGCGCCTCACTCGCCGCTCTCCAGCGGGCTCACGCTGAAGGTGTCCAAGTAGGCGGTCGCCGTCGCGTTGCCGGGATGCGCCTCGAGCCCCACATGGGTGACGTTGCCAAGGTTGACGAAGGCGTACTCGCCCGCCAGGGTGCCGTTGAAGAAGACCTCCACGGTGCTCGCGTCAAGGTCGACCTCGAGCCGCAGCGTGTTCCAGTTGTCGCCGCTATAGCCCGCCAAGTCGCTCACCGGCACGGTGTGGTTGGCGCCGCCGCGCTGTTGCGCGCGCAAGACCGTATTGCCCGTCATGCCGATACCAAAGCGCACCGACACGCCCGCGCCGAAGAAATTGTTCTCGGGCGTGCTGGTGAGGTAGAGCCCGACGTTGCGGGCGTCGCTGCCCGTGCCGCTAAACGGCACCAGGTCCACTTCGGCGGCAAAGCGCCGCTCGGGCGCCGGCAGGACGAGGGTCACATCGGCGTTGGCGGGCGGCGCGACGCGCAGAACCCCCGTAGCGCCGTCGTTGACCGCGTTGGCGGTCGCCGTGCTGTCGACCACGAATTGCGCCGGCGCGGCCCCTGCGTAGACCGCGTTCAAGCCGCTGCTGTCGAGTTCGGGCGGGTCGCCCTGCAGGGTCTCGCCGCGCGTGCCGGGCGAGGGGAAGGTGTCGCCGTACAAGGCATTCGCCGGGAAAGGCAGGTCTTCGGGATTCACGACGTAGACCCTCAGATAGAGGCTGGCGGCCAGGCCACCCCGCACCGTCACGTCGGCGTAGACGGTTCTGAGGCCGGTCGCGCCGGAAAGGGTGACGGGCTGTCGGACAACCTCGCCCGCAGGCGCCAGGACCGGGTAGCTGCGGTTTTCACCCTCGAGCCTGAAGATGGCGTGGAGCGGTTCGCTGCCGCCCGTGTTGTCCACCACCAGCACCAGCGGCGCGTCGGCGTCGCCGGGCTCTAAGCGGATGGCCGCGCCCTCGGCGACATTGGTGACGCTGCCCTCGACGTAAAGGGGGTCGCCCGAAAGGGTCAGGAACACTTGTCCGTCTACGGGCGTATAGGTCTTGGTTTTACCGACCATATCGGTGACGGTGAGCGCGCTCGTCGCCTCGAGGCTGATCGTTTTAGAGGCGGTGTTGACGTTGGTGTCTTCGGGCAGCCACATGACGCGCAGGTCCTGGCCGCCGCGCTCGAAGACGTAGCTCATGACCCCTGCGGGCGCGCCGTCCTTGCCGACGAAGCGGGCACCGGTGAGCTGCCGCGCCGCCGCAGCGTAGGCGACGTAGGCGGGCTTGGGGGTATAGGCGCCCAGGGGATCGTTCTTGGCGCGAACGAGGCCGAAGTTCTGTTCGCGCCTGTCGTCTTCGATACCGTCGTTGACGAAGTCGTACCAGAACATCTTGTCCACGTTCGCGGCGAGCGACAGGACGTAAGCGCGCGTCAGGTATTTGGCCTGACTCAGCTCCGACACCGTGTTGTTCGCCGAGCCGGTCGGCCAGCCGAGCTCGCTGAAGTAGATGCGCTTGTCGCCGCCGCCGTACTGCGCCATCAGGTTGCGGAGCTGCCGGGCGCGGTCTTCCAAACTGGTGCCGATAAAGCCGGCGGCGGGGTTGCCGTAGGCGAACTCGGGTGCGGCTGCGTTGGTCGCGTAGGGGTGGACGGTCACGGCGTCCAAGAAGTCGAGAGCGCCCTTTTCGAAGATGGCGTCCAAGTAGCCGTAGGGCAAGGTCACCCCGGCGGGTCCGGTCACGAGCATGTCGGGGTGCGCGGCCTTGACGGTCTCGTAGGTGTTCTTGATGAGTTCATAGTGGCAGGTGATGGCGTAGTCGTTGAGCGGCGGGCTGTTGCGGCAGGGGCCGCGGTTCCAGTTGGGCAGGGCGGCGTTGATCTCGTTCCAGACCTCGAACTCGGCGATGTGCGGGTAGCGCTCCTTGAGGGCGAGCGCGTAGGCGGCGTAGCCCGCGCGCCCATCGTCGGTGAAGGGAATCGAGCCGATGCCCTCCTCGTCGAAGTCGTAGAGGCGGTTGCCGTAGTTGAGGATGGTCAGCGAGCTTACGCCGCTCGCGTCAAGCGCGTTCATGTACTGGTCATAGCTCTCGGGAAAGGCGTAAGCGCCCCGCGTCTCGCCGGCCGGGGGCTCCACCGCCGACCAGGGCAGCTCGTCGCGCACCATCCTGACCCCGGCCATCTCGAGCAGCGGGACCATCTCCGGCCCGTGCTTGGGCACGCCCGGCGTGACGTAGCTTTGCGTTTCGGGGTCGTATTCGGGGCGAATCTCCGGGAACTGCCCGAAGTGTGTCTGGGCGGCGAAGATGGAATGGTCCGCAGCGACGCCGCTGAAGTCATGGCGAGACAGGACCGCCAGGGTCGTCTCGGCGGTCTCGACGACCGCATTGCCGCGCATGACCTCGACGTAGAGCCGGTAAAAGCCGCGCTCGCCCTTGGGGAGCCGCAGCTCGAGCGTCGTCGAGCCAGCGTTTCTGCCGCCCCTCATGGCTGCCCTTCCCTGGGCGACGACCACGCCGCGGATGTCGCGCAGCGTCCAGACGGCGGCGCTACCGGAGGCGTTTACGCGCACGCGCACGCGCTCGTCCTCGAAAAAGACGTTGCCTACCGTAACGGGCTCGAGCACCGTGGTCAAGGCGGGCGCGAGGGGAGGGTTGCCGTTGGGACCGGCTTGGGTGCAGCCTACCGCGAAGAGTACGAGCGCGGCGAGGCCGAGCGCGAGGCGGAGGTGTCTTCTTTGCTTGTTGTTTTGCCTGTTATTTTGCCGGGAAGCGTTCACAGTTAGAACTCCTATACGATTCCTATACAATGACGAGGGGTGTTGGGGTTTCGCTTGTCTCTGGGGAGCAGAGGACAGGGCTGGGCTCCGGCACCTCCTTTCTGGATACGCCTTTCTGAATACGGCGGTGAAAATGTGGCGAAAATGCGCCCAAAATACGGTAAATGGCTGGGGACGGGCCAGGCCGTCCCCGAGAAACGCTAGTTTCCTTCGCCCGCCATCCGCCAGCGGTCATAGGCCGTCTGGTAGATCTCCTGCACGCGCTCGGCGCCGATGCGGTTGAGGGTGCTCACGTAGGCGTCCCACTCGCTCAAAGGCTGCTGCCCGGAGATGAACCGCGCTTCGGCCTGCTCGACGAAACTTTCGATGTCGGTGAGCAGGAAGTTCAGCTCGGACTGTTCCTCTTCGGTGAAGTAGAGCAGCGGGAAGGTCGGCACCGCGTAGGGCTCGAGCTGCTCGGCGGTCTGCTGGCCGATGTAGTAGTTTTGCGGGTTGGTTTCCTGAATGCCTATCTGGGTCACCTGCTCGACATAGGGGCGGTACTGGGGCAGGTGCGTGCCCGCGTCGGGCGTCACTTGGCCCCCACGGTACTCCTCGGGGTTCATGCCCTCGGGGATGATGCGCTCGAGGCCGCCCTCGGGGGTGCGGCTGTAGTCCTGGCCCTCGACGCCGAACACTTGCAGGAGGGCGCCCTCGGGCGAGTAGAAGTAGTCCACCCAGCGCATGGTGGCTTCGGGGTTCGGGTTGGTGCGGGTGATGGCGAAGGTGCCGCGGATGATGTTTGAGTCGCGCGGCCAGATGCGCTCGCTGTTCACCTCGGAAACGAGCGGCATCACTTGGGGAAAGTCGGTGTTGCGCTCAACGCCGACGACCAGGAAGGGGCCGGCGGCGGTAAAGACGCCGACGCGGTCCTCCTGGCCCTTGGCGGCGATCTGCTGGGGGGTTTGGGTGAAGGTGTCGGGATCCAAGAGGCCCTCGCTGTAGAGGCGGTTCATGTACTCGAGGTAGGCGCGGAAGCCCTCTTCGGTGGGAATAAAACGCGCCTCGTCCCCGCTCACGTCGAAAAGTTGCTGGCCGTAAAAGACCGAAAAGCCAAAGGCGGCCAGCATCCCAGGGCGGATGTCGCCGAGCGGCCACTGCGCCAGGTTGCTGGCGGTCAGCGAGATCTCGTCGGCTTGACCGCTGCCGTTAGGGTCGCCGTCTCTAAAAGCCACCAGCACCTCGTAGAATTCCTCGGTGGTGGTGGGCATCTCGAGCGAGAGCGCGTCGAGCCAGGGCTGGTTGATCCACAGCTTGGGGTAGACGCCAAAGCCCGCGGTGACCTTGGGAAGGGCGTAGATGTGGCCGTCCGGCGCGGTGATCGAACTGCGGATGTCCGGGTTCTCGTCCAGGACCTGTTGCAGGTTGGGCGCGTAAGCGGCGATCAGCTCCTCTAAGGGAATGAGCACCCCTTGCGCGCCGTAGGTGACCTCGTCCGACGCGGTCAGGCGACCCCCAAAGAAGAAATCAGGAAGCTGGCCGCTGGCGAAGGTCAGGTTCTTGCGCTCGATATAGCCGTCGTCGGGGATCACCATCATCTGCAGGTTGATATTGGTCTGTTCGGCCAAGGTGGTAAAGAGCCTCAGGTCCTGCCACTCTCCCTGGATGGCCGCTCTGGACCCCATCAGGGTGAGGGTGATCGGCTCATCGACGATGGGAAAGCCGGTCTCGTTGACCTCCTGGGCGCCGACCTGCTGAGCGCCGACCGGGGTCAGGACTGACGCGGTCACCAGCAAGAGGGCGGTCGTCATAAGGATTCTTAGTTTCTTCATGTCTTGCTCCTTTTTGTCTTTTTTGTCTTTATCAGCTTTGTCTTTATCAGCTCAGCTGACGAACGTGGCTTGAATGCTTCGCTTTTATGGATGGTCGCGCGGCGCGACTATCCTTTGACGGACCCAATCATGACTCCCTTCACAAAGTAGCGTTGCAAAAACGGATAGAGAATGAGCAGCGGCAGCGAGGCGACGATCATCACCGCGTACTTGACGATGTCGGCGATTCTGGCCTGCTCGGCCAGCGCCTCCATGGCCGCGCCGTCCATCATCATGCTGGCGCTCATCTGCTGCTGGACG
>JALZLY010000052.1 GCA_030858465.1 Deinococcota bacterium | reverse complement strand
GAAGGTATGGGTGTCGAGCAATGCAGCCTGGCTCAATCTTCATCCCTTTTGCCCCTGTCAGGTTCGAAAGAGGAGTTGTACCAGTATTGCAGCTCCGCTTCATCAAGTGGTCGCATGGCTTCCATCGCCTCTTCTTCGCTTAATGGAGTGCGGTGGAGTCCCACGGGGCGCAACCCGGCAGGCGTGTCAACCGGAGTGAGCCTCAACAGTGGCTTACCGTGGCGTGCGATGATGACTTCCTCGCCTCTCAGTGCCATCTCCACGAGTTTTGAGAAATTCGTTTTTGCCTCATGCATATTGACTTTAGTCATCATGCCTCCTTAGTCCAGTTTACACGATTGAACTAAGTGCTGGAACCTGTCTATCGTAAACGATGCCCATGTCATCAGTGAGCCGCAGCTTTAGCTTTTCGGTGACAGGATAGAGGCTGTTTTCGAGCTTAATGACTCTAGCGTGACGCAGCAGGGCGCTCTTTTCCCAGCTCTTGGGAAGGTGCTCGGGCTTTGGCTGTGCCAGGTGGTAGTACACGACCTTGTTGCTGAGGCTGACCGAGTGCTGGAGAAAGTCTTTGGCCTGCTGGAATGTAGGTTCATGCTCGAGGTCCACAGGCTTGCCGCCATCAGGCTCGAGGTAGAGACGTCCATCACGCCGGTGCAGAAGAATCACGGTGATGCTGGGATCGCCCAGCCGGGTAGCAGCGCGGAGTGCCTGGTGCAACTCCGGATCATCGTCATCGCTGACTTGCACGTCGTCAGGCAGAATATCGAACAGCCTATCCGGTTTCGGCAATGTCCGCTCAAGTGCCAGCCTCTCCTCTTTTTGCTTCTCCTCCTCGAGTTTTTGCCTAGCGTCCTCGAGCGCCTCCTGAAACTCGCTCGCGAAATCTCCCGGCAGGGGTGCGGCGTTATACACTAAACCGAGAAGCGGCTCGAGGTCGTCCGGTAGACGCAGCCCCTTGCGCTCACGAAGGGCGGCCCAGGTGCGAAGGAGGACGGCAGGCGCGTAGACCTTGTGCCAGTAGTAGGTAGTAATGTCGGGGATACTCGCATTTTGGACCAGTCCGGCGACGTAAAGGTGCGCCTTATCGTGCTTCGGTGGGCGCTGGCGCTGAAATGCTTCCGGGTCATCGTGACGATAGAGCCTTCCGGCACGCTGCAAGAGCAGGTCCACTGGAGCGAGGTCACTTACGAGAACGTCGAAGTCGATGTCGAGGCTCTGCTCGGCGACCTGCGTAGCAATCAGGATGATGTTGCGGGGCTCTTGTGTTTTCTTGCCGAGGTGGTCGACTACCCAGTCTTCGATTCCTTTGCGTTGCTTGACGGGGAAGCGGGCGTGAAAGAGCTTCACCTCGGCAGTGCCGGCAAGCCCCTTGACCGCCTGGTAAAGCTTCTGCGCACGGTCCACGGTGTTGACGATGCACCCTACCGCCCCACCCCCCTCACTGAGTTCGCGCAAGAAGACAGCTAAAGGTTCGATGTCCACCGGGGCTTCGTGCAGTTCATAGGCGAGCGGTTTGGCGGAAAGACCTTTGACGAGCGTTCCCGCGCTGCTCACGCAGGTGATGCGCGGATAGGGCTTGTCGTCTTCCGGCAGCGAGCCGCCGTAGGCCTCGAGCAATCTTTGCCGCGTCGCCTTTGGCAGCGTAGCTGAAAGCAAGATGACGCTCGAGCCCAGCGACCTGAGCCAGCTCACCAACCTCTCAATAAGCGTCGAGGTGTAGAGTTCATAGGCGTGAACTTCGTCCAATATCACCGTGCGGTTGCCAAGGCCCCACAGCCGCACGAACTGATGGCTCACGTTTAGTACGCTCAAAAGCGCCTGGTCGATGGTTCCTACGCCGTGAGGGGATAAGAGCGCCCGCTTTTTATGGGTGAACCATTCCCTTGCCACCACCTGTTGTTCGGGTTTCCACGGCTCCCCGACGTTGAGCTTCATGTCGGCATATTTCTCGTCGAGAATCGCAGCCCCGTGAACGAGTTGCAGGTCCGGAGGCTCGGTAAAACCCAACTTTTCTAAAAACCTCACGGTTCGGCTGAACATGGCGTTGCCGGTCGCTTGCGTAGGTAGGGCGAGGTAAAAGCCCCGGTGGCCTACCCCGTTTTGCAAGAGCAAATGGCCGTAGAGGGCGGCCTCGGTTTTGCCCTCACCCATCGGCGCCTCGATGAGCAGCAGCGTGGCTTCATGGTTCTCGCGGAGAAGGTCTATAGTCTTCGTTTGCAGTGAACGTGGAGGGAAGCCGAAAACCTCGTTAAAGGCAAGGGTTCTAGGTTCGGCTTTGGGCCAACCGAGTTGCTCGAGGGCTTGATTCGCACGTTTTACCGCATCATCGTAATAAACCTCGAGGTCATCTATACTCCGCTCGAACGGGAAGAACTTTGAGTTTGACCCTATCCAATCCGCGAAGCTGACGAGCCCGGCTAGTCGCATGAAGGCTTCGCCGCTGAGTTCGCTCACGCCCGGTGCTGGATAATCGGCGGCCCTTGTAACACGTAAGACTTGCTCGAGCAGCCACTGTCGTGCCGTTACCCACAGGCCGGTCCCTAATTTTCGACTCACTTCGTTGAGGTCCACTCCAGAGGCGCGAAAGCCGTGATGCGCCCCCAAAGCATCTGCGATGTTTCTGGCTGCTTCCTTTGAAAATCCAAGCTCGGGCAAGAGGCTTTTCAAGAGGTGCTGACTAACCACGCCGTGCGCGGGCTGTGTTCTCTCCCTTTCGGAGACAGTCCAGGTAAAGCCCCCTTGCTCCAAGAGCTCACGCCCGCGCGCCTTACCGTTACTCTTCCATTGCAGCTGAAAGCCCGGAAAAGCCTTGCCGAGGTCGTGAAGTCCACCTAAAGCAGCCACCCAAGGCGTTACAGCCTCAGCCGAAAGACCAAGGTCCGTCGCATAGAGTGCTTTCAGGTGTTTGCCCTCCCATTCCAGGATAGCTTCGGTACAAGCAGCGACATCGAGAAGGTGGGCAATAAGGGGGAGCCACCGGCCATCGGTGCGCCCTCGGTCGCTTTTAGCCCAAAGACGTGAGGAGGCTTTGGAAGGTTTCATGACCCCACCTTATGACATCCGAGCGTCATCCGGTGTCGCTGTTCATCTTCGCCACGACCTGCAGTTCCCCTCTATCCCTCCCAGGGATTCAACACCTGCACCGGCAAGGCGGCGACGTCCTTGGTATTGCGCGTCACCAAGGTCAAGCCGTGGGTGACGGCGGTGGCGGCCAAAAGGGAGTCCGGGTAACTTACCGGGCTGCCGCTTTGCAGGGCTCGCCCCGTAATCCTCCCCCAGGTTTTCATCACCTGCGCGTCGATGACGAGCGTCCGCCCCTGAAACCGCGGCCTTAACTCCGCCTCGAGCCACTGCCTCAGCCTCTCGGCCTTGCGAGGACTGCGGGAGCGGATGATGCCCTGCTCGATTTCTCCCAGCGTGAGCACCGAAAGGTAACCGCTCGAGCCTCGCTGGGCCTCGAGCCAGGCCAGCGCCCGTTCATCGGGTTGCGGCTTGATGGCTTCGGACACCACGTTGGTGTCGAGCAGGTAAGCTACCGCTATTCCAGTTCCACCGGGCGCACGGAGGTCCGGTCACGCTCGAGGGGAAGCTCGTCCTCGTCCATGCGGGGAGCGGTCTTGAAGATGTCCCACAGGCTCTTGTCGCCCGCCTGGAACCGTTCGTATTCCTCGTAGGCAAGGATGACCACGGCCCTCTTGCCCCGTCTAGTCACCACTTGAGCCTCTCCCTCGAGGGCGCGCTCGACCACCTCAGAAAAGCGAGCCTTGGCTTCCTGCAATTGCCATTGTTTTTCCATGCCATCCTCCTGACCAGCACTGACTAGAAGCATAGCATGGGCTGCTTTTGTGCCGGCTCTACAAGAAGCGTTCTGTTATCATCCTTGCCTCCTCGAGCCACCTTTCCCTTAGGTTTTCAGGTTCAAGCACCTCCACCCTCGGCCCCCAGCTCTGCACCCAGGGGAGGATTTCGCGGGGAAAGCCTTTGTCGTCCGTGCCAGCCTCGAGGCTGACCTCGAGGCTGCCGTCTGATCCCTCCGCAGCGATCGTCAGGTTGGGATAGCCGCCCTCGAAGAGGCGGTAGGCCGCCTCCGGCGCGAAGCGCAACCTGACCGTCACGATGGGGCCGCCGCTCGTGCCCATCACCCCCCAGGCGTTGCTGAGATAGAGGCGCGGGTCGAAGCCTTCGGGAACGGTATAGCCGTCCGCGAGCAGGCGGGTATGACGCATCCTCGAGAGCTTCCAGGTGAGGACCTGTTTGTGAAAGCGCCTTTCATAGCCGATGGCGTAAGGAGCCAGGTTGTCGCGGCTCACCTCGACGAAGTAGACCTCGAGCTCTTTGGGACGCGGTTTACCTGAGCCGCCGGGCGAGAGGTAGTCAAAGGCCAAAACGCGGCGCTCGAACCAGGCTCTGGCGACGAGCTCGAGGGCGCGGTCGTCGCCGGGGCGCTCGCGCACCTCCTCGGCGCTCCTAAAGGCGATCCCCCGCGCGGGCTCGGGGAGGAGGCTGGCGAGTTTCTCCAGTGCCGAGAGGTAGTGGACGCTCCGCGCCGGGGCGTGGTGGTAGAGGAGCCGCGTCGCCGCGTGGACCGCGAGGGCTTCGACCGCGTTCAGGTCCGATGGTGGCGAGGGGAGCTGGTAAAGGCCGCGCGATACCTCCTCGATGCCGTAGCCTTCGTCGCGAAGGGTCTCGAGGTCGCGCTGGACCGTGCGCGGCGGCACCTCGAGGCGTTTGGAGAGTTCGCGCGTCGTGCGCGGTTTGAGGCGGAGGAGCTCGGGTAGCTGCGCCAGGCGGCGTGCCTTGGTCATGGCGCCTCGCTTCGGGACTGCATGGGCCGAGTCCAAGCGCTACTTCGCCTCGAGCCAGTTGTCGCCGATGCCGACCTCGGCGACGATGGGAACGCTCAGCTCGTAGACGCCTTGCATGGTCTCCTTGGTGAGCGCGGCGACCTCCGCGGCGCGGCCTTCGGGCGCCTCGATGACGAGCTCGTCGTGGACCTGCAAGAGCATGCGGGCGCCGACCTCTTTGAGTTTCGGCGCGAGCCGGATCATGGCGAGCTTGACGATGTCGGCCTGGGTGCCCTGGATGGGCATGTTGTAGGCGGTGCGCTCGGCGTACTCGCGCTGGTTGCGGTTCTTGCTGATGATGTCGGGAATGGGGCGGCGGCGGCCTAGAAGCGTCTCGACGTAGCCGCGGGAGCGGGCGAAGGCGAGGGTCTCGTCGATATAGGCCTGGACCTTGGGGTACCGCGCGAAATAGGTCTTGATGTAGAGGTCGGCCTTGTCGAAGTCGATGTCGAGCTCAGCCGCGAGCCGGTGCGCCGACATGCCGTAGAGCACGCCGAAGTTGATGATCTTGGCGACGCGGCGCTGCTCGCTGGTGACCTCCCGGGGCGCCACGCCGTGGATCTCGGCGGCGGTGCGGCGATGGATGTCCTCGGCCGACGAGAAGCTCTCTTGGAGCGCCTCCTCCCCGGCGATGTGGGCGAGGATGCGCAGCTCGATCTGCGAGTAGTCGGCGACGAGAAGCTTGAAGCCCGCCTCGGCGATAAAGGCGCGCCGGATCTGCCGACCGACCTCGCTGCGCACGGGGATGTTTTGCAGGTTGGGATTGATGCTGGACAGGCGCCCGGTGGCGGTGACGGTCTGGGTGAAGGTGGTGTGGAGGCGGCCGCTGTCCCCCCGCACGAGCCGGGGCAGGGGGTCTAGGTAGGTGCCCTTCAGCTTCGACAGCTCGCGGTAGGCGAGGATCTTGGCGATGACGGGATGCTCGCCCTTTAGGGGCTCTAGGGCGCTCACCGCGGTCGAGCGCTTGCCGGTCAGCTTGGTCTTCTTGAGGGGCACGAGCTCCAAGGTGTCGTAGAGCAGGTCGGCGAGCTGGTCGCGCGAGTTGAGGTTCAAGCTCGGCTTGCCCGCCACCTCGCGCACCTCGGCTTCGATTCTCTCCAACCTCTCGGCCATGCTAGAAGAGAGCTCGGCGAGGAGCGCGGTGTCGAGCTTGACCCCGGCCAGTTCCATCTCGGCGAGGACGCCCGCGACGGGCCGCTCGATCGTCTCGTAGAGCTCCTTTAAGCGCGGGTCGAACTGCCCGGGCAGGCTCTTCAAGAGCTCGGCGGTGACGACGGCGCGCGAGGCTGCGCTGTCGCCCCAGTCGCCCGCGCCGTAGCGCTGCGCCAGGGTGACGGGGTCGGTGACGCCGGGGTCGAGCAGGTAGGCCATCAGGGTGGGGTCGTCGCCGGGGCGGACGTCTAAGCCGCGCCGGCGCGCGTAGACGCTGAGCGCCTTGGCGTCGACGGCGTGGACCTCTTTCGTGCCGGAGAGGTAGTGGTGCATCTCGCCTTCGTCGCTGGTGGCGGCCACCTTGCCCTGCCAGGCCACGGCCAGGTCCAGGAGCTCGGCGTTCATCGGGCTCAGCTCGGAGAGCCGGTAGCCGAGGCCCTCGGGCACCAGGTCCGGCGACCAGAAGCTCTCCTCATAGCTCGTGCCGCGGCTCAGGCCCAACTCGCGCATGATGGAGCCGAACTCGAGCTCGCTCAGGAGTTCGGTGAGCGCCTCCGTGTGGATCTCGCGCTGCGCCCAGCGGTGCGGGTCGATGTCCACTTGGGCGTCGGTGACGATGCGCGAGAGTTCGCGCGAGACCTTGACCTCGCTCAGGCAGGCGGCGATCTTCTGGGCGGCGCTCTCCGGCTTGACGGTGTCCAGGTTCGCCAGGATATGCTCAAGCGTCTCATAGCTCTGGAGGAGCTTCGCGGCGGTCTTGGGGCCGATGCCCTTGGCGCCGGGGATGTTGTCGCTGGCGTCGCCGATGAGCGCGCGGTAATCCACCCACTGGCCCACGCGCACGCCGTACTTTTCGTAAACCTCGTCGGGGCCGAAATGCTCGCTCTTGTCGATGCCCCGCACGGTGACGCGCTGCGACACGAGCTGGTAGGCGTCGCGGTCGCTGGTGACGATCTCGACCCTGTGGCCCAAGCTTTCGCAGCCCACGGCGATGGTACCGATGAGGTCGTCGGCCTCGAGCCCAGGCTTCTCGATCTGGTGGAGGCCCAGGAGCGTCACCAGCCTCTTGATGATCCTGATCTGCCCCGGCAGGTCGTCCGGCGCGGGCGCACGGCCCGCCTTGTAGCCCTCGTACCGCTCGTGCCTGAAGGTCTTGGCGGGCGCGTCGAAGGCGACGATGGTGGCGTCGCGCTCCTGCTCCTCGCGGAGCAGCTTCAAGAGCGCCCGGACGAAGCCGAAGACGGCATTGGTCGCCTGGCCCTTGGAGTTCTTGAGTCCCTGGATGGCGAAGTAGGAGCGGTAGGCGAGCGCGTGCCCGTCGATGATGACGATCTTGCAGCCGTTGAGCTCGCTGGGCTTGGGCTCAAGCGCGTCGAAGAGCAGGCCTGAGGTTTTAGCCATGGTGGCGTGAAGGTGGGGGAGTGGGGGGTGGGGGCGTCATGCCCCAGTTTACCGCGCCCTTGCCGCCTGCGGCGCTACCCGGCTGCGAAGAGCGCCAGCGCCACCCGGCCCCGGTACTGCGCCCGCAGGAGCCCGAGTTCGGCCTCGGCGGCCTGCCGCTCGAGCGCCCTGGGGTCGATAAAGCGCAGGCCGCTCAGCCTCACGAGCCCCTGCAGGCCGCGCCCGCCGCGCGTCTCGGCCCGGCTCAAGTACATCAAGAAGAGCTTGCCGCCGGCTTTGAGTACCCTCGAGAACTCGGCCAAGGCTGTGGGCACGTCCAAAAACTCGTTGAGCGAGCCGCCGCAGACGACCGCGTCGAAGACCGCGTCCGCGTAGGGCAGCTCCGTCACGTCCGCCTGGACGAGGGTAGGGGAGAGGCCCGCCGCCTCCGCACGCCTCTGTGCCTCTTTGAGCATGGGCAGGCTCATGTCGAGCGCGTGGACGCTGAGGTCCGGGACGCGCCCCAGCAGCGTGCGGCTGTAGAGCCCCGTCGAGCAGGCGGCGTCCAAGACGGCCTGGCCGGGTTGGGGCTGGAGCCACTCGAGCATGAGCGCCAACTCGCGCGCGGTGCTGTAGCTTCCGGCGGTCAGCAGGTAAAGCGAGCGGCCGCGCCAGAGGGGTTCGTAGCTATTTGCGGTAAGGGCCCAGAAGTTGCTCCGCTGCGCCAGCGGCAAGCGCGGCAGGCGCGTAAGCGCGCGGTAGATGCCGGCCTCTTGAGGGGGTGGGGGAGACTTGAACAACGCTATAGTCTCCATGATGTCATCCCCGCGCGGTATCCGGAGAATGCAGCCACGCCCTGCGCCTGTATGGGCCTGGGCTCCTAGGGCTGCTTAAACGCGCTCAGGAAGCTTGGCGGCGAGGATGTCGACCTGCTCGATCGAGGGCTGCTCGAAAAGCTCGCCGGCATTCTCCATCAGCGCCGCAGCGACGCGGCCCGAGAGGTGCGCCTGTCGGCCCGCGTCGTCCGGGAAGGTATCGAAGATGCCGAAGCTTCCAGGCCCCAGGCGGATCGCGTACCACGTGGTCGTCGCCGGCTCCTCGTTGACCAGCGCCAGCCCGCCCTCGAGGAAGCGCTCGACATCCGCCTCTCGTCCGGGCTTCGCCTCCAGTCGAACCAGCAGTCCTACCTTGACGTCAGCCATGTCTTGTCTCCTTTTCATATCTCATCTCTTAGCGTCTACGGTCTCTTATGATTATCTAGTCACGCGCTCTCAGACGCTCCGCGCCTGCTGCTCGTGCTTGCCTTCGGCGAACTCTTCGACGATCTTGGCGCAAAAAGCGGGCAGGTCGTCCGGCTTGCGGCTGGTGACCAGCCCCTGGTCGGTAACCACCTCCTCGTCCACCCACTCGCCGCCCGCGTTGCGGATGTCGGTCTGCAGGGTCGGAAACGAGGTCAGCCGCCGTCCGCGGATCACGTCCGCCTCGACCAGCGTCCAGGGACCGTGGCAGATCACCCCGACCGGCTTGGCCTGCTCGAAAAACCCGCGCACGAAGGTGACGGCCTCGGAGTCGCCGCGGAGCTTGTCCGCCCCCTCGACGGTGTTGACCTGTGCCTCCGGCGCTTCGTCCGCCTCCTCTTGGGCCGCCGCGAGGCCGAGAAAGCCCAGCAGCAGCATGAGTGTAAAGACGATCACTCGGTTTATCGTCACTCGTTTCATCGATGGTCTCCTTTGGGATGGGCTCCGTTGGGGCCCTTGGGTCGGGCACTGCCGTTCGCGGGTCCGGGGTCGGCGAGATCCTACCTGAAGCAACTCGCACGGAAGTAACGGGTCCTGTGGGG
>JALZLY010000051.1 GCA_030858465.1 Deinococcota bacterium | reverse complement strand
GGGCCTCGCGCATGACCGAGATCGACCGGCAGACCGAAGGCGAGGAGAAGACGGGCGAGTTCATCGGCGCCTACGCCGTCAATCCGGTGAACGACCAAAGGATTCCCATCTGGATCGCCGACTACGTGCTGATGGGTTACGGCACCGGCGCCATCATGGCCGTGCCCGCGCACGACGAGCGCGACTTCGCCTTCGCTCGAGCCTTTGGCCTTGCGGTCGTCCCGGTGATTCAACCCGAGGGCGAAAGCTTGGACGGCAGCACCATGACGGAGGCCTATACAGGTGACGGCGTGATGGTCAATTCGGGGCCGTTTGACGGTACGCCTTCGGGTAAAGAGAGCAATCTGGAGGGCATCCGCAAGGTCACCGCTTGGCTCGAGGCGGAGGACAAGGGCAAAGGCGCCGTCACCTACCGCCTGCGCGACTGGCTGATCTCCCGCCAGCGCTACTGGGGTACGCCCATCCCGATGGTCTACTGCGACGGCTGCGGCGTCGTGCCCGTCCCCGAAGAGGAGTTGCCCGTGATGCTGCCTGAGGACGTGGCGTTCATGCCCACCGGCGAGTCGCCCTTAAAGTCCCATCAGGGCTTTTTGAACACCACCTGCCCGGCGTGTGGAGGCAAAGCGACGCGCGAAACCGACACCATGGACACCTTTGTGGACTCCTCCTGGTACTGGTTTCGCTACCTGTCGCCGCACTTGGAGAACGCGCCCTTCGACCGCGAGCTGGCTAGAGCGTGGATGCCCGTCGAGCAGTACACGGGCGGCATCGAACACGCCATCTTGCACCTGATGTACTCGAGGTTTTTTACGAAGGTGATCCGCGACCTGGGCCTGACCTCGGTCGGCGAGCCCTTCAGCAAGCTGCGCAACCAGGGCATCATCTTGGGCGAGGACAACGAGAAGATGAGCAAGTCGCGCGGCAACGTGGTGAACCCTGACGAGCTGGTGGGCGCCTATGGAGCCGACGCCGTGCGCGCCTACCTGATGTTCATCGGCCCCTGGGAGGCGGGCGGCCCCTGGAACCCGAGCGGCATCGAGGGCGTGGCGCGCTTTTTGAACCGGGTCTGGGCGCTGCTGACCGAAGCGCCCGCCGACGAGGGCGCCGACGAGAATGCCGGCGAGAGCACCTTGAAAGAGCTGCGCCGCGCGGTGCATACGGCCATCAAGGAGGCCGGCGAGGACATGGAGGGCTTCCGCTTCAACACCGCCATCGCCGAGCTGATGACCCTGGTCAACAGCATGAACAGGGCCAAGAGCCGCGCCGTCATGGCGACGCCCGAGTGGCAAGAGGGCGGCGAAGCGTTGATCAAAATGCTGGCGCCGATCGCCCCGCACATCGCCGAGGAACTGTGGCAGCGCGGCGGCCGTGAGGGCTCGGTCCACCTGCAAGGCTGGCCGGACTACGACGAGGGTGCCTTGACGCGCGACACCGTGACCCTGGCGGTGCAGGTGAACGGCAAGCGCCGCGGCGAGGTCACCGTGCCCAAGGACGCCGCCAGGGCGAGCATCCTGGCTAGCGCCAAGGCCGCGCCCAACGTCGCGCGCTACTTAGCGGGCGCGGACATCGTCAAGGAAATCGTAGTGCCGGGGCGGCTGGTGAACATCGTCGTCCGCAGCTAGCTCGAGACCGGCGGCGGGGCGTTCCGGCGCCCTGCCCTGCGGGCGGGTGGAGCCGTGATAGGCCCCAGGCGCCTTAGCGCAGCGGCTGCACGCGCTTGACGAGCTGCAAGGTAACGCCCCAAGGGTCGCGCAGGAAGGCGATCTGGTCTCCCGCCGGGGTGGTGTCGATGTCGCCGTCGGCCCTGGCGCCGGCAGCCAGGAGCCGTTCTCGCTCCCCCGCGATGTCCTGGGCGAGAAAGGCCAGGTGCAGCGTGACCGGGTCTTGCACGGCGTAGTCGGGCATCGGCGCGGCCGGATTACTGTAGAGCTCGAGCATGCTGCCCGCCTCGTCGGCGAGAAAGTGGATGTAGGGACTGGCGCTACTCGCCTTGACGACGCGCAAGTTCAGGTGCGTTTGGTACCAGGCCGCGGCGGCTTGGGCATCCGGGACATTTAGGGCGACGTGCTCGAGCTTCATGGTGGACCTCCTGTGCAAGCATAGCAGCGCCGGTCATGGCTGGGAAGGGTCATGGCTGGGAAGGGTCATGGCCAAGAAGGCAAGGGAAGAGCTCATTTCGTATGCTTGAGCCATGAAGACTCACGACGTAGTCATCGTCGGTGGCGGCATCTCGGGCCTGAGCGTAGCGCACTACCTCAAGGAGGGACGGCCCGAGCTGGAGGCGACCGTGCTCGAGCAGCAGGCCGAGGCCGGGGGCAAGCTGCGCTCGAGCAGGCACGGCGGCTACACCCTCGACTGGGGGCCGAACGGCTTTCTCAGCAACGTCCCCGAGACCGTGGAACTCGCCAGGTCGCTGGGCTTGGAGGCTGAGCTCCAGCCCGCCGCCGACGCGGCCAAACACCGCCTGCTCTACAAGGACGGCAGCCTCCGCAGCCTGCCCACCTCACCGCCGGCCTTTTTGAGGAGCGAGTTGCTCTCCCCCGCCGCCAAGCTGCGCGCGGCGGCGGAAGTCTTCGCCAAAGCCCGTGAGGAGGAGGAGACGGTCCATACTTTCGTGGCGCGGCACTTCGGCGAGGCCTTTGCCGAGACCCTGGCCGGACCGATGGTCCTCGGCGTCACCGCGGGGGACGCTCGCAAGGTGAGCCTGGACGCGCTCTTTCCCAGGCTGCGCGAGCTGGAGCGGCAAGGCGGCAGCCTGCTGCGCGCGCTCGTCCGGGCGGGGAGGGAGAAGCGGCAGCGGGGTGAGGGCCGCCTGACGAGCTTCAGGGGCGGGGTGCAGAGGCTGAGCGACGCGCTGCGGGAGCGTCTTGGCGGGTCGCTGCAGACGGAGGCGGGCGTCACCGCCATCCTTAAGTCGGCCAAAGGCTATACGGTGTGCCTCGAGTCCGGCGAGCGCTTGGGGGCGAGCGCGGTGGTCCTGGCGACGCCCGCCTTCGTGAGCGCGGCGCTGCTGGCGTCGCTGGTGCCGGAGGCGGCCGCCGAGCTGCGGCGAATCTCCTACGCGGATGTGGTCGTCTACGGCCTCGGCTACCACCGCATCGACGTGCCCCGGCTCCTGGACGGCTTCGGCTTTCTGGTTCCTCGCGGCGAAGGCCTCAGGATCCTCGGCGTGCTCTACGCCTCGAGCCTCTTTCCGGACCAGGCGCCGGAGGACCGGGTGCTGCTGCGGGTAATCGCCGGGGGCAGCCTGGACCCCGGCTTCGCGGCACTCACTGAAGACGAGGCGCTCGAGGCGGTGCGCCGTGACCTCGCGCTCAGCATGGGCATCACCGCGAAGCCCGAGCTGGCCGAAAGGGTTCCCTGGCCGCGGGGCATCCCCCAGTACGAGCTGGGACACCGCGCCAGGGTCGCGCGGGTGATGGCGGCACTGGCAGGACGCTCGCTCTTTGTCACGGGCAATGCCTATTACGGGGTAGGGCTAAACGACTGCGTGAGGGACGCCCGGCGCGTGGCGGGGGCGGTGACGGAAAGCTTAAAACGACTCACGCCGGCTATACGTCACCCGGCCACAGCCGACCATCCCTCGCCATAACCCGGTGAACGCCTATACCATGGGTGGGATTGTGCGGGATGCAGGACTTACCGCCCAAGAGTTCCGCAAACTCCTGTAGCTCTTGCTCCTGCCTCGAGCCCCAGTAGCCCCACTGCAAGAAGCTCGAGTCCTGCCCCAAGTCCCATAAACCGCTCGAGACCTGGCCCAAGAACCCGGCAGCCTCTCCCTTTTGGCCTATACTGGTGTCATGGCAAAGACCCTAGAGCCTGAATACATTGTGGACGCCAAAGGCCGCAAAACCAAAGTCATTCTGCCTGTTGATGAGTATGAAAGGTTACTCGAGGACCTCTACGACCTGAGAACGGCGGCCAATGTCAAAGATGAAGAGAGTATCCCCTGGGAAGAGGTGAAGCAGGAATTAAAGCGTGATGGCCTCCTATAGGATCACGCTCAAACGCACTGCCATCAAAGACTTACGCTCCCTCCCCAAGAACATGCTAGGGCGCGTTCAAGCTTTACTAGACAAGCTCTCTACTGAACCACGACCTCGAGGCACAGCAAAAATTCAAGGTGAAGAGAACATGTACCGGCTTAGGCTCGGTGACTACCGCATCATCTATACGCTTGACGACAGCACCCGTACCCTAGACGTGCTCTTTATTCGTCACCGTCGAGACGTTTACAAGCTGCTCTAATTCCCTCGAGCCCCAAATTCTCTGCCTGTCGGGCTCTTGTATTTATAATCGTTTATACTTTTGCCATGATTTTTGATTGGGACGAGCATAATTTCGAGCATATCGCCGAACACGATCTCGACCCAGACAATGTAGAAGATGCCTTCTATAACCGCAATGTTCCCGCCCCCGCTTATAACATTCGTGGCGAAGGACGCCACGCCCTTATTAGCACCACCGACGCCGGACGGATTATTTATGTCATCTACACCCGCCGCAACGGCAAGATTCGCGTCGTCACCGCCCGCGACGCCAAGGTAAGCGAGAAAAGGAGGTACAGACGATGAGCCAAACAAACGCCAAGCAAGCCCAGAGGAGCGAAGACGGCATGACCATCATCTACAGCCACAAAGACATTCCCGAGTTTAAGAGTGAAGCCGAAGAGCACGACTTCTGGAAAACCCATGTGTGGAGCGAAGAGATGATGGCACTAGCCGAACCTGACCCCGAGTTGCCACTCCCCAGGCCCAAGACCCGCTCGAGTATCACCTCGATTCGTTTCGAGGACGACACGCTCACGCGCCTCAAAAAGCTGGCCGGCAAGAAGGGCATGGGTTATCAGACGCTCCTCAAGGAGTTCGTCCTCGAGCGCCTTTACGAAGAAGAAAAGCGCGAGGGCATTATCCGCTAAAGCTCGAGCCCCACCCCAAGCTCGAGCCCCATCCTCGAGCCCCCACATTAAGCTCGAGCCCATTCAGCCTCGAGCCCACCCATGTAACCTCGAGCCCTACGCCAAGCAGGGACCCCACCCTCAACAAGCTCAAGTCCTACCCTCCTGAGGGCGGCCCTGTAGCGGCAACTCGGCACGCTCTCCTGTTGCCTCATTGATAAAGAGCAGTTTCCCAAAATCCTGCTTTAGCTGCTCATTGGCATCCAAGAATTCGATACCATAAACCGTGCCATCGGGCGCCAAGTCGATGATAAGCTCATCGCTTATCTTTAAAGACTCCACCTCTTCACGCTTGTCCTTTAAATGCAGGTAAGCGATATTGTAACGAGCGTCGTAACTAAGCTTCACCGCGCACCTCCGCTGCTAAAAGAATCGCGTAATGACCGTGATGACCAGCCAGTCATCCCCTTCTTTTACCGCATAAGTCTCCAGTTGCTTCGTCCGGTAAAACTGACCCCGCCATACGGTCTCAAAGGGAAAATTGCGCCGAAAGCCAGTCCTCCCTAACTTTGCCGGAAACTCCTCGCCCTTTTCAACGGTTGCCACTACCTCTTCTAACGATGCTCCTCACTCCAACAGGCGCTGCTGAGCATGAGGGTGGAGCCTAACGTGCACGCCTCTACCTTAGCATCCTCGAGCCTATCCCAAACCCTCGAGCCCCGCCCCAAGCCGGGGCCCATCATCCTCGAGCCCTACCACAAGTCTCATACGCTGCTCGAGCCTAAAGTCTAGCCACAGCATGAAGCGCAAAAAGATAGAGGGCTCGGGACCAAATTTACTTGGTTTGTGCATCAGATGTGCGTACAATACGCTTGTGAGGTATGCATGGGATCCGCAGAAGGCTGCCACAAACCTCGATAAGCACGGCATTGATTTTGCCGATGCCGTTACCGTACTCGAGGATCCTTCCGCTCTCACGCTGAGAGCAGACGATGAAGCAGGTGAAGAGCGGTTGGTCACGGCTGGCGTGGATTTTCTCGGTCGTGTACTCGTGGTTGTTTATACCCACAGGCGTGACAGCATCCGCTTGATTTCGGCGCGACCAGCCAGCAAAGCAGAAAGGAGGGTATATGAACGGAAGAGAGTATGACTTTGAAGGGGCGCAGCAGGGTGCTGTAGTCCCGCCCACAGGCAACAAGACGCGCATCACCATTCGGATTGACACCGATATTCTCGACTGGTTTCGCCAGAAGGTACACCAAGCTGGCGGCGGCAACTATCAGACGCTTATCAACGAAGCCTTGCGCGAGCACGTACAGCAGCAGGATGGAGACCTCGAGCAGACCTTGCGCCGGGTCATCCGCGAGGAGTTGCAGCTTCACAAGTAGCGCAAGCTCGAGCCCCACGCCAAGCTCGAGCCC
>JALZLY010000050.1 GCA_030858465.1 Deinococcota bacterium | reverse complement strand
TGGCTTCGCTCGTGATCGCGGTTGCTGCTTTTGTTGCCCTCTTCCGCTTCAAGCTCGGCATGATCCCCACGCTCTTTCTGAGTGCCCTGGTGGGACTCGTGTACCACATGATGCTTCGGGGATGAAGGAGTTATACCAAGTGCTATGAATGAGTTGCAAATCTGGCCTGTCCTGCACTTGCTCTCGAGGACTTCCATCCCATTGAAAGCTAGGCGATGGACTTCATGGATCATAAAATGTTGCTTATGAAATGTTGCTCATAAAATGTTGCTCACAGGTCGGCCTCAGATGAGTGAACCGTGGGCCGAGCGGACTCAAGCTCGAGAAGTGGGTTTGGAATTGAGCGAACGGTGAGTATAGTGCACTGCCTTTGTGGCTCCTGCGACGGACATCGCGACGAGTCCCCTCTTCAGCTTTGGAAACATCTTTGGAAACATCGTTAACGAGCGCGCAAAGAGGGCGCGGAAGTCGTGCTATGCTGCGCTATATGAAGCTGATATTGCGAGCCTGCCTCGCGCTTTTCGTGCTAGCGGTGCCCGGTCCGGCCGTGGCCGTGGCGCAGGACATGACCAACACCGTACAGGACATGACCAACACCGTATGGGTCGTGCCCATCGACGACGAGATCAGCCCCGGCCTGTCGGCCTTCGTGA
The DNA here is from genome assembly GCA_030858465.1 of Deinococcota bacterium. Classification (NCBI taxonomy): domain Bacteria; kingdom Thermotogati; phylum Deinococcota; species Deinococcota bacterium. The sequence goes on along the minus strand of JALZLY010000050.1, from coordinate 5,979 downwards.
TCAACCGCATCGAACGGGCCAACGAGGCGCAGCCGCTCGCGCTCGTCTTCGAGATCAACACCCCCGGCGGTCAGGTGAACGCCATGGAGAGCATCGTGGACGCCATCTTGCAGCGCGCTCAGGTGCCGACCATCGCCGTGGTGGAAAACGCCTTTAGCGCGGGCGCCCTGATCGCCATGAGCAGCGAGCAGCTCGTCATGCTGCCGGGCTCGTCGATAGGTGCCGCCCTGCCGATCACCGTGAGCCCCATCGGCGGCGCCAGTCCGGTGGACGAGAAGATAAGCTCGGCCTTGCGCGGGCGCTTTCGCTCGGTGGCCATCGCGCGCGGGCGCAGCCCCACGGTCGCCGAGGCGATGGTGGACCCGCGCCGCGAGATTCCCGGCCTGGCGACCTCCGACGAGCTCGTCACGCTCACCGCCTCACAGGCGGTCGAGTACGACATCGCCGACTTGGAGGCCCGCAACCTGCGCGACGCCTTGGACCAGCTCGGCTACGCCGGCGTCGCCATCGAGCGGCAAGTCCCGACCGCCGCCGAGCGCGTCTCGCGCTTTTTGACCAGTCCGCTGGTGGCCGCGGCGCTCCTGGCGCTCGGCGTGATCGGCATCCTGATCGAGATCTTCACGCCCGGCGTGGGCGTGCCCGGCATCCTCGGGGTGGTGGCGCTCCTGCTCTTCTTTACCGGCGCCTTTTTCGCGCAGTCGGCCGGCGCCCTGGAGTTCATCATCATCCTGGCCGGCATCGGCCTGCTGGTCGCCGAGCTCGTGCTGATTCCCGGCTTCGGCGTGGCGGGCGTCCTGGGCATCGCCGCGCTCCTTTTCGGCACCTACCTCATCTTCGGCAGCTTCAGCGAGGCGATGACGGTGATGGGGCTGGCCACCATCATCGGCGGCGGCCTGCTCGCCTTTGCCTTTTGGGTGTTACCCAACACCAAGCTGAGCAGCCCGCTCATCTTGAAGACTCGGCTCGGCTCGGCCTCGGCGGGCGGTCAGGCCGCGCGGGGAGAGAGCACGGCCGCAGCCGAGGGCTATGAACCACCCGACGAGCTGCACGACCTCGTTGGACAGCAGGGCGTGGCTACGAGCTACCTGAGGCCCGCCGGGGTGGCCCGCTTCGGGCTCCTGCGCGTCGACGTGGTTTCCGAAGGCGGCTATGTGCCCGCGGGCAGCGAGATCGAGGTCCTGCGCGTCGAGGGCCGCCGCGTCACCGTGCGGCCGGTCGAGCCGGTAGAGAACCCCTAGCGCACCGTGGTAGAAATACAGGGGGTAACATAAGCATCTATGTCTACAGCTATTATGTCTACAGCCATGAGGAGACCTGAATGACCGGAATGACCATCCTGATTCTCGCCGGCGCCGTCCTGCTCTTTTTCATCGTTCTCTTTTCCTTCATTCCGGTGGGGCTGTGGATTTCCGCCATCGCCGCCGGGGTCAAGGTCAGCCTGGGCAGCCTGGTGGCCATGCGCCTGAGAAGAGTGCCGCCCAACCAGATCATCTTGCCGCTCATCAAGGCCGACAAGGCCGGCATCGACGTCGATCAGGACCGGCTCGAGGCCCACTTTCTGGCCGGCGGCAACGTCAACCGGGTGGTCGACGCGCTGATCGCCGCCGACAAGGCGCGCATCGCCCTGCCCTTCGACCGGGCGGCGGCCATCGACTTAGCGGGCCGCGATGTCCTGGACGCGGTGAAGGTCTCGGTCAACCCCCGCGTCATCCAGACGCCCAATGTGGCCGCCGTCGCCAAGGACGGCATCCAGCTCATCTCGACCGCGCGGGTGACGGTGCGGGCCAACTTAGAGCGCCTCGTCGGCGGCGCCGGCGAGGAGACCATCATCGCCCGCGTCGGCGAGGGCATCGTCTCCTCGATCGGCTCCTCGGCGACCCACAAGGTGGTGCTCGAGAACCCCGACATCATCTCCAAGGCGGTGCTCGCCCGCGGCCTCGACTCCGGCACCGCCTTCGAGATCCTCTCCATCGACATCGCCGACGTCGACGTCGGCAAGAACATCGGCGCGATCTTGCAGACCGACCAGGCCGAGGCCGACAAGCGCGTGGCGCAGGCTAGAGCCGAGGAGCGCCGGGCCATGGCGGTGGCCGCCGAGCAGGAAAACCGCGCCAAGGTCGAGGAGATGCGCGCCAAGGTGGTCGAGGCCGAGGCCGAGGTGCCGCTGGCGCTGGCGCAGGCCTTTCGCGAGGGCAACCTGGGGGTGATGGACTACTACAACCTGCAAAACATCCAGGCCGACACCCAGATGCGTGGCAACATCGCCAAGTCCACCGAGAACCCGGAGGCCTAGGGTGATCCATCTCGCGGCGGCCACACGGTCCACACGGTGAGGAGCAAGCGATGCCCGACCTTCTGACCATCCTGATCATCATCTTTTTCGTGATCGGGCCGATCATCAACTCGCTCCTTCGCCGGTCCCAGGGGCAGCAACCGCCGACCAGGCCCCAGCCCCGCCAGCAGCCGCCGACAGCGCCGACGACCGGGCCCGAGGCCAGCGTGCCCGCACCGGAACTCGAGGCGCGCGGGGCCCCTAAGAGCGACTTCGAGCGCCGCCTCGAGGAGGCCCGCCGCCGCGTTCAGGAGGCGATGACGCCAGAAGGCAGGGCGCCAGAAGGCAGGGCGCCAGAAGGCAGGGTGCCAGAAGGCAGGGGTAGGGGTCAAGCGGGCCTTCCCGACAAGCAGGAGACGGCGGCGCCCCGTCAAGGGGGCGAACGCCGTCCCCGCGAAGCTAGGCGCGTGCCGACCGAGGCGCGGCCAGCCAGGCAGGCCCGCCCCCAAGCGCCCGAGGTCGAGGTCGCGGTGACGCTGAGAGACGCCCGGACGACAGCCCGGCCGCAGCCCGCGCCCTATAGTCGCAAGGATGGTCGCAGGGCGGCCTACCGGGGCGCCTGGGCGATTCACCTGGACCCCGACTCGCTCCGCGAGGCCATCGTCTGGCGCGAGATTTTAGACAAACCCTTGTCCAAACGCAGGAGGCAGCACCCATAGCCACATCGGTCACCCTCAAACTCCGCAGCCCCGCCGAGGCGGTCATGCTCTACGGTCACAACGACGAAAACCTAAAACTTCTCCGCAACCGCCTGGGCGTCCAGGTGGTGGCACGCGGCGACGAACTGCGGCTGCAGGGCGAAGAGCCCCGGGTCGCCGCGGCCGAGCGCGCCTTTAGGAGCCTGCTGGCGTCCATCCGCCGCGGCGAGGAGGTCGAGCCCATCACCCTCGAGCAGTCGCTGCGCCAGGACGAGGCGTCAGCAGGACTGGGCCCCGAGGGCGAGGACATCATCAACCGCCTGCCCCGCCGCGCCCGGCCCAAGACCGCCGGCCAGCGCCGCTACGTCGGCGCCATCGCGCGAAGCGAGATAACCTTCGGCATCGGCCCCGCCGGCACCGGCAAGACCTACCTGGCGGTGGCGATGGCCGCGCAGGCTCTCAAAGACAAGAAGGTCAAGCGCATCCTGCTGACCCGGCCGGCGGTGGAGGCGGGCGAGAAGCTCGGCTTTTTGCCCGGCGACCTGCAGGCCAAGATCGACCCCTATCTCCGGCCGCTCTACGACGCCCTTTACGACATGATGGAGCCCGAGCGCGTCGACCAGTACTTGGAGCACGCCACCATCGAGGTGGCGCCCTTGGGGTTCATGCGCGGCCGAGCCCAGCCCCTCTTCAGCCGGGTGCTCACGCCGCTGGGCTGGCGCGAGATGGGCAGCCTCGAGGTCGGCGACTACGTCATAGGCTCGAACGGGCAGCCTACCCAGGTGCTGGGCATCTATCCGCAAGGCCACAAGGAGATCTTCAGGATAAGCATGACTGACGGCTCCTCGACCTTGTGTTGCGCCGAGCATCTCTGGACTGTTCTCACACCCAAAGACCGGAGGCGAGGAAGAGCCAGGGTGCTCGAGACGCGGGAGATGATGGAAAGGTTGCGCCGCGCCCATCAGCATCGCTTCGAGGTGCCTTTGCTTTCCGAGCCGGTCACGTTCGCCCCTCGCGAGGTGCCGCTCGACCCCTACGCGCTGGGTCTCTTGCTCGGAGACGGCTGTCTGACGGGAACAACGACGCCCACCTTTGCCACCGCCGACCCGGAACTGGCTTCAGTTCTAGAAGCCAAGCTCGAGCACATCGCCTTGGTAGCCAAGTCGGGCGTGGATTACGTCCTGCGCCATACTCAAGGCGGCCGTGGCGGAACGCGCACCCCAAATCCGGTGACCGTGGCGCTGCGGGAGCTCGGCCTCTGCGGCAGCTACTCAGCCACTAAATTCGTGCCCGAGCGTTATCTCTATAATGCGGCACCGGTACGTCTAGCGGTGCTGCAGGGTCTGCTGGACACGGACGGCGGCCCGGTAACGCAGCAGGGCCGCAGCTGCCGCGTCCAATACGTCACCACCTCACCGCGACTCTGCGAGGACGTTATGTTTCTCGTGCGCTCGCTGGGCGGTGTGGCCTACCGGCGCCAGCGCTTGGCCGAGGGCCGCAAACCGGGGAGGGCCAGAGGCCGAGACATCCATTACCGATCAGACGCTTGCGTCCTCGATATTCGCCTACCCGCGCCTGTTGAGCCCTTTCGCCTTGCGCGCAAAGCGGAAAAGTATGCGACGTTTGGCGGGGGTCGCCCCATGCGCTTTATCGAGAGCATCGAACCAGCAGGCGCAAGCGAGACCCGCTGCATCCGCGTGGCGGCAAGGGATTCTCTGTACCTGACCGACGACTTCATCCTTACCCATAACACCCTCAACGACGCCTTTATCATCTTGGACGAGGCGCAAAACACCACGCCCGAGCAGATGAAGATGTTTCTCACCCGCATGGGCTTCAACTCGAGGGTGGTGGTGACCGGCGACATGACCCAGACCGACCTGCCGGGCAACGTGCGCAGCGGGCTCAGCGTCGCCGAGTCGATCCTCCGTGACATCGAGGGCATCGACTTCGTCTACTTCGGCGAGGCCGACGTGGTCAGGCATCCGCTGGTCGCCCGCATCGTCAAAGCCTATGAGCGCAGCGGCTCCTAAACGGCGTCGCCCCGGCGCCCTGAGCAGCCTGCCGCCGTGGCGGCTGCTGGCGGCCTGGCTGCTCTTCGCCCTGGCCCTGGCCCTGCTGCTCTACAGCGTCTACGGCATCGTGCCGTCGGGCACGCTTCAAGAGGGCAGGCCCAGCCCCGCGACCTTCTTAGCGCCGCGCGACGTGGTGGTGATCAACCCCCTAGCCACGGAGCGTGGCCGCCAGGGGGTGCGCGAGCAGGTCGGCATCATCTACAGCGCCGATGCGAGCTTACAACGCCTGGTCCTGGACGCGCTGGCGGCCGCCACCCTGCCGAGCGAGGCTAGAGCCGTGGTCAGCGCGGCCTACCGCAGCCCCGAGGGGGTGCGCGCCGCCGAGATTCCGGCCGTCATCGGCCGGGCGCTGGGCCGGACGCCGCAGGAACGCCGCGCCGAGGTCAGGCTCCTGCTCGAGCGCCTCCTGATGCCGACCGCCCAGGCCGACGTCCGCTTGACCGAGGCGGCGCGCAGCGCCGCGGTAGCGGCCTTCGAGCCCGTCACCGAAGTCCTGCAAGCAGGTCAGGCCATCGTCCGAGAGGGCGAGATCCTCACCGACAACCAGCTCGAGGTGCTGGCGCTGGTGGGCCTCTACGACCCGCAGCGCGAGGTCGTCATCCGCACCGTCTGGCGCGTCGCCGGCAGCCTGGTCTTGGCGCTGCTTCTCAGCCTGGCGCTGCCCTACGCCTACCGCCAGGTCAAGGACAGCCTGAACTCGGCGCAACTGGGCTTCATCTTGACGCTCTCGGTGGTCACGCTGGCCGCGCAGCGGCTGGCGCTCGAGCTCAGCCCCAGCTTCGTCTTCGTGGCGCTGGCGGCCTTGCTGGTGGCGGTGCTCGTCTCGGAGCGGGCGGCGCTCGCCTGGGGCGCCCTGCTCAGCCTCATCGTCGCCCTCTTCGAGCCCGCCGCGGCGCTGCCGGCGCTGCTCGTGGCGCTCACCACCAGCGTGGCC
>JALZLY010000049.1 GCA_030858465.1 Deinococcota bacterium | reverse complement strand
CTGCAGGTCTATGTTGATGGCCTCGATCTCGCCCTCGCGCCGGGCACAGGGAGCGCTCGCGCTCCCCGGCGCGCCCCCTCCCGACGCCGAGGAGCTGGCGCGGCTCTACCGGCTCCTCGTCGCCGGCGGCAGCCCTCGCGCTGCGGAGCTGCTGGAGGAAGCCGCCGAGCTCGGCCTCGTCCTCACGCCGAGCCGTGAGGAGGCGCGGGCGGAGCTCTTCCGGGAAGGGGCCGAGGCGCCGCGCACGCCCCACAACCTGCCCCCGTCCCCGACCTCCTTCGTCGGGCGCGACCCGGAGCTCGTCGAGCTCACCCGCCTCCTCGCCGAGGCGGACACGCGGCTCGTCACCGTCTTGGGCGCAGGCGGTGCCGGCAAGTCGCGCCTGGCCTTAGAGGCCGCCCGCCAGGAGCTGCGCGGGGGGCGCTGGGAGGGGGTCTATCTCGTCGCGCTCGAGGCGCTCGTCGCCAGCGAGCTCATCCCCACCGCCATCGCGCGCGCTCTCGGCCTCAGTCTGCCGGGCCGGGGCGAGCCGCTGGCCGAGCTCGCCAGAGCGTTCGGCGACACGCGCCTCCTGCTCGTCCTCGACAACTGCGAGCACTTGCCGGAGAGTACCGAGCTCGTCCGCCGGCTCTTGCAGGCCGGCGCCGGGGTCAAGGTCCTGGCGACCTCGCGGGCGCCGCTCGGCCTGGCCGAAGAACAGCGCTTCATACTGGAAGGCCTGCCCGTACCCGATGCCCTGGGGAGCCCTGAGGAGGCGCGGAGACAGGAGGCCGTCCAGCTCTTCTGGCAGCGGGCGCGCCGCGCCAAGCTCGACTTTGCGTTAACCACGGAGGCGCTGCCCGCCGTCTTAGAGCTTTGCCGCCTGGTCGAAGGCTCGCCTCTCGGCATCGAGCTGGCCGCCGCCTGGGTGCGGCTCATGCCGCCTGAGGACGTCGCCCTGGAACTGCGGCGCGACCTTGACCTGCTGACGGCGGCGCACGGCGCGCCCGCCCGCCACCGCAGCCTGCGCGCTACCTTCGACTACTCCTGGCGGCTCCTGACGGAAGCCGAGCAGGCTGCGCTCCGCAAGCTCTCGGTCTTCGAGGGCGGCTTCAGCCGCGCGGCGGCCGCGGAGGTGGCGGGGGCAACGATTCCTTTGCTCGCCGCGTTCGCCGACAAGTCGCTCTTGCGCGTGCAAGGGGACGGCCGCTTCGACCGCCACCCGCTCGTCTACGGCTACAGCCGCGAGAAACTCGCCGCGCAGCCCCAGGAAGAAGCTATGGTACAGACCGCCCACGCGCGCGTTTTCTTGCGCCTGGCCGAGGAGGCCGAGGCCGAGCACCGCGGCGCAGAGCAGGCGCGCTGGCTCGAGCGGCTCGAGAGGGAACAGGACAACTTGCGCGCTGCGCTCCGCTGGTCGCTCGCGGGCGGCGCGCCCGAAGTCGGTCTCAAGCTGGCGGTGGCGCTCTTTCACTTCTGGTACTACCGCAGCCACCTGCACGAGGGCGGGCAGTGGCTGGAAAAGGCGCTCGAGGTGGCCGAGCGTGACGAAGCCTGGGCGCCGCTGCGCTCGCGGCTGCTCTCCGCCGTCGGAGCGCTCGCCGCGTCGCTCGAGGACATCGTCGCGCAAGCCTTAAACGCGTCCAGCCCGCTTCGCAAGCGCCCTGGCTAGGACGGTAAGCATGGCGGCGGTCCGGCTCTTGCGTCCATGTCATGGTAGGGTGAGGAGGTTTTCATGACGCTTACCCCCGAGCTTACGCTCGCCGCTGGCGAGCGCGACACCCTGGGCGAAGGTCCCATCTGGGACGCGAAAGAGAGTTGGCTCTACTGGACCGACATCGAAGAAGGGCGCTACCACCGCCTGCAGCCGCATACGGGCAAGAGGGAAACCTTTGCGGTCGGCGTCAAGGTGGGCGCGATTGCCCTGCGCGAGGGGGGCGGCCTACTGCTGGCGACGCAGGCGGGCTTCGCCTTTCACCGGCCCCAAGCGGGCGCGGCACTTGAGGTCGTCCATAACCCCGAACCCTCACAGGAGACGCGCTTCAACGACGGCGCCGCCAGCCCTGAAGGCCGCTACTGGGCGGGCTCCTACGGCGCCGACGCCAACAGCCTCTACCGCTTAGGCCCCGACCTCGAGGTTCACCAGATGGGCTCGGGCTACGGCGTGCCCAACGGTATCGGCTGGAGCCTGGACGGTAAGCTCATGTACTTTACCGACTCGGACGCGAAGACCGTCTACGCCTTCGACTACGATACGGCGACGGGCGACATCGACAACCGCCGCCCCTTCATCCACAAGCCGGACGCCCGGGGCGTGCCCGACGGCCTCATCGTCGACGCCGAGGGATGCATCTGGAACGGCTGGTTCGGCGGCTGGCGCTTGGAGCGCCACGACCCGGACGGCAAGCTCGAGCGCGTTTATGAGATGCCGATGGAGAGCCCCACCAGCCTGGCCTTTGGCGGCGCGGGCTTGGACACCCTCTACGTCACCTCGGCGAGCCGCGATTTGGACGAAGGGGCGCTCGCCGAGCAGCCGCTGGCGGGCAAGCTGGTATGCTTTTCGCCCGGCGTCAGGGGCCGCGAAGAGCCCCGGTTCAAAGGATGAGTACGGACATGACCGAAGCGCAGAAGGTGCTCGCCGACGAGTTGGCCGAAGCGCGGGTGCAGGCCCGCACGCTCCCCGCGCCCTCGATCAGAGGGCTCGAGCTTACCTTCGAGGACGCCTACGCGGTTCAAGGCGAGCTCTCGAGGCGCTTGCAGGAGGGCGGCTATAGGATGATAGGCCGCAAGATCGGCCTCACCAACCAGGCGGTCTGGCCCGCCATGGGCCTGGACAGGGTGATCTGGGGGCCGATGTACGACAAGACGGTGCAGGACGCTCCGGAGGACGCCGGGGCGAACAGGGCGACCCTGCCCCTCGACCTCTTCGTCCAGCCCCGGCTCGAGCCCGAGATCGTGTTTGGACTTCGGGAGGCCCCTCCCGTAGAGAAGGACGCCGAGGCGCTCCTGGCAGCCGCCGAGTGGGTCGCCCTCGGTTTCGAGCTCGTCCAGTGCCACTACCCCGACTGGAAGTTCACGCCCGCCGACGCCGTCGCCGACTACGGCCTGCACGGCGCGCTGGTGATCGGAGAGAGGCAAGCGCTCGAGGGCAAGAGGCTGGGCAAAGTGGCCAATGCGCTGCGAGCGCTCGAGCTGACGCTCTACCAAGGCGGCGAGGAGGCGGCCACGGGCGCGGGGAAGAACGTAGTCGGCTCTCCCGCCCTGGCGCTCGGCTGGCTGGCGGGAGAGCTTCAAGGCGAAGAGGACGCCCCGAAGCCAGGTGAAGTAGTCACCACAGGCTCGCTCACCGCGGCGATGCCGGTCGAGCCGGGCCAAAGCTGGCGGGCGGAGCTCAGGGGCCTGGACTTGCCCGCGCTCGAGCTGAGCCTCGTCTAGATCAGGGCACAAGCAGCCGGCCCCGTCGCGCCGAATCGCATCACGCCTTGAAGCGAAGCGCTTAGAATGAGGCCAGGAGAGCTATGACGGCGCCCCAAGTCATCTTCGCGACCCCTGGCCCCTTGCGGGGAGGGCCGGCGTGAGCCTTTTGGAGCGCCTCCTCAGGATCGGCTTTCCCAGCTCGAACTGGCAGGAGGATGCGTATAGGCGGCTCGAGCTCGATCTCTCGGCGGAGACGCTCTGCGGCGTGCCTCTGGGCGCGGAGATGGATGCGCTCTCCTTTCTCGGCGTGGCCGAGGACCGCCGCCTCGCCCACCAGGGTACGCTCGTCTACTTTCGGAGGGGCCTGGTCGTCACCATCCGCGCGGCCAGGACGGCGGGCTATACCGCGGTCTTCGAGCCGCCGGGCGAGGGCGACCCCGACTACATCCAGCCCTTTGCGGGCGTCGTCTTCTCTGGGGCCCGGGTGCTCGGCCTGAGTGGCAGCGCGACGGAAGAAGCTGTCACCAGCCTGTTCGGCGTCCCCCAGGAGCGCAAGCTCTACGAGGAGGGTAGCGAACTAGGCTACGAACGAGGAGACACGGTCATGGACGTGAAACTGAACCCGGAGGGCAGGCTGGCCTCGCTCTACCTCGGCCTCGCCTGATGCCCTACGTCAACATCAAGATCACCAGGGAGGGCGCCAGCAAGGAGCAGAAGGCCGAGCTCATCCGCGGCGCGACCGAGCTGCTCGTGCGGGTCCTGGGCAAGAACCCCGAGACCACCGTGGTGGTGATCGAGGAGGTCGAGACTGACAACTGGGGCATCGGCGGCGAGAGCGTGACGCTGCGGCGGCGGCGCGAGTCGGCGGAGGACGAGGGCTGAAGTCAGCTTGAAGGTGGCACCGCCCCTAGGCAAAGCGCTCCTGCCGCTCCGTCACCCTGTCGATCAGGTCGCGCTTCAAGCTCACGCCGATGCCCGGCCCCGCGGGGATGGGCTGCACGCCGTCTACCGCGTCGAGGAGCGGCTCGACGAGGTCCTCGTCCCAGTAGCGGCTGGCGCTGGCAGTGTCGCCGGGCAGGGTAAAACCCTCCAAGGCGCTGAGGTGCAGGTTGTGGGCGCGCCCCACCCCGGTCTCGAGCATCCCCCCGCACCACACCGGCGCGCCGAAGCTCACCGCCACGTCGTGGCTGCGCCGCGCCAGGAGGTGGCCGCGAAGGCGCCCCACCTTGATGTTGATGACCCGGCCCGCGCCGAGCTGCAGGCCCTTGCGGGCGTCCTCGGGCGAGTGGATGGACTCGTCTAGGCAGATGGGCGTGGCCAAGAGGCGCTGCAGTTCGGCGTGGTCGACGAGGTCGTCGTGCGCCAAGGGCTGCTCGATGTAGTCGAGGCCCAGCTCGTCGAGCTCCCTAAAGACGCGGGCGTCGGTGAGCCGGTAGGCGCTGTTGGCGTCCACGGTCAAGGGCGTCTCGGGCAGGGCCTCGCGCACCGCCCGCAGGGGCGCTACGTCCCAGCCGGGCTTGATCTTGAACTTGAGGCGCTTATAGCCCTGTTCAACGTGGGCCTGAGCGAGCTCCACCGTCGCCGCTACGCTCTCCTGGATGCCCAGGGACGCGCCGACGGGGTGCCTGGTGCGCGTGCCGCCCAGCATCACCCAGAGCGGCAGCCCGGCGGCCTTGGCCTGGAGGTCCCAGAAGGCGGTCTCGAGCCCGGCTATCGCCATGTTGTGGCCGCGCACCGCCCTGACCGCGTCCAAAAGCTGCGCCGGGGTCGCGAAGCTCTTGCCGACGACCTGGGGGATGATGTGGTCCTTGAGCGCGCCCCAGCAGGTGTCCACCGACTCGTAGGAGTAGCCGGGAAAGTTGCCGGCGGTGCATTCGCCGTAGCCCTCGAGTCCCTCGCCGTAGACCGTCACCAACAGGCGCCGCATGTCCTGCTCGACGCCAAAACTCGTCTCGAAGCGAAAGCGTAGCCTGACTTGCACCTCGCGAAGTTCGATGCTCTCCAGTTTCACCTTTACCTCTCTTTCCGCGCCCAGCATACCCCGTCGCCCGAGCCGAACTGCTAGGCTTAGGCGGATGAAAGCGTCACCACCTGACACCTCAAAAGAATTCTGGCGCGTCAGCGTCCGCTCCTTTTACCTGCCCGACCGCTCGCAACCGGAGTTGCACCGTTTCCTCTTCGGCTACACCATCACCATCTCCAACCGGAGCACCGAGCGCGCCCAGCTCATCGACCGCCACTGGCTCATCACCGACGCGCTCGGCCGCACCCAGGAGGTGCGCGGCAAGGGCGTCGTCGGCGTTCAGCCCGTCATCGGCCCCGGCCAGAGCTACGAGTACAGCAGCGGTTGTCCGCTGGCCACGCCTTACGGCACCATGCGCGGCGGCTACGGCATGCTTGACGGGCGCGGCGAGCGCTTCGAGCTCGAGGTGCCGCTGTTCGTTCTGGGCGAGCCGGAGGGGCGGACGCTCAACTAGCCCTCGTCCACAGCCGTGGCCGCGTTCCCCGTACTGCAACGCGCGTCACCCGCCAGTCCAGCCAGGCGCGGCTACTCTGGCGCGGGTAGACTGGAGCCATGCGACTCGTGACCACCCGCGACGGCAGCAAGACCCTCTACAGCGAAGGCTACGGCCAGACCTTTCACTCCGACCGGGGCGCCTTGAGCGAGGCCAGACACGTCTTTCTGGAGGGCTCGGGCGTGGCCGCGCGTCTCGCCTCAAGAACGCCCACCAGGGTGCTCGAGGTCGGCTTCGGCAGCGGGCTCAACTTTCTCCTCAGCGCCGACCTGGCCCTGAGCTCGGGCGCGGCGCTCTACTACTGCGCGCTCGACAAGAGTCTCGTCGACGCCGACACGCTCACCCGCCTGGGCTACCGTGACCTGCTCGCCCGCGGCGCCCTCTTCGACGCGCTCGTCCAGGGACTCGGTGACCTGAACGCCGTGACCGGGCGGCGGCTCCTCGCCGTCCAGCCGGGGGTAAGGCTCGAGCTCCTCCTCGGCGAGGCGACCCTTCAGGCCCTGCCGGGGGCGGCTTTCGACGCCGTCTACCAGGACGCCTTCAGCCCCGACGCCAACCCCGAGCTGTGGTCGGAGGACTTTTTGAGGCGGCTCTACCAGAGCCTAAAGGAGGGCGGCCGCTTGAGCACCTACTCGGTCAAGGGCGAGGTGCGGCGGCGGCTTGAGGGGCTCGGCTTCTCCGTAGAGCGCCGCCCCGGCCCGATAGGCGGCAAGCGCGAGATGCTGGTGGCGGCCAAGCCGCGTTTTCATGGGTGACCCCCTGTGGGATGTCGCGGTGGTCGGCGCGGGCGTCGCGGGCTGCACGCTCGCCTTCGAGCTCGCGGGGCGCGGCCGCAGCGTGGCCCTGCTCGAGGCCGGGCGCGTAGGCGCGCAGGGCGCCTCGTCGGTGCCGCTGGCGCTGTTGAACCCCAACCGCGGCCGCAGCGCCAAGGCCAGTTCTTTCGACCGGCGCGCGCTTCAGGCGACCTGGGCGCTGATTAGCGCGCTCGAGGCCGAAGGCTTCGACTCCGGCGCCCACCGCACGGGCGTCTTGCGGGTAGCTTCGAGCGCGCGGCAGGCCAGG
>JALZLY010000048.1 GCA_030858465.1 Deinococcota bacterium | reverse complement strand
GGCCGAGGAGGAGCCCAGGCAGGCTGGCGAAGACCACCGCGGCACCCGCCGTGCCCGCCCCGGCCACGCCGACGAGGAGGCCGAAGCCGAGGCCGAGGCGCCGCCCAAAGGCGTCCATGGCCAGGCTCCAGCCGTAGGCGGCCAGGGCCGAGCCGAGCAGAAACGCCGCCGAGGGCAGCCCCGCCCACAGCTCGGTGCCGGCCAGGCCGGCGCCGACGAGCGAGGCGATGGTCGCCGCGGCGATAAAGCCCGCCGAGCCAAAGGCCTGGGCGGTAAAGAGGGTCAGGGTGATCTTGCGGGCGGCGGCAGCGTGGTCGGTCGTCATGGCAGAGCCCTACCTTACCTCAGCCGCGGTCGCCAAGGCGTTTTTCGGCTGCTGATCAAGCGTCACTCGGCTTGTGCCCCTTTCCCGCGGCCCCGCCCAGCAGCCCCCGCCCAGCAGCCCCCGCCCAGCAAAGGGTCGTACAGCGTTCAGCCTAGCAGGCTCGGGATCGCAGGGCGCCTTTGCGGCCTATCCTTCACGCGCTTGCCCATTCGACCTCGCCCGTTTGACAATCCGTTTGACAAAGCGCGGTCGCCGCCTTAAGCTGACTCTGCGCCAGGCGACTGGCCAAATCTAAAGGTGCGCAGCTGGGGAAGTCCGGTGGAAGTCCGGCACTGTCCCGCAACGGTGAGAGTCCGAACACCGGCTCGCGCACACGCGGCACTCCTTGCGCGGACGAGGATAGGGCGCACTCGAGACACTCAGCCTCGAGCCTGCGATCCATCCCACCGGATGGATTTTCTGTCTCCTCGAGCCCGCAAGAGGCCCGACGGAGGCCTTATGAAGACGCTTGAAAAGACCCACGACCCCTTGAGACGTTTTCTGTTCCTGCTGCTGACGCTCGTGAGTACGGTGGCGCTGGCGGGCTATCCCCTCACCGTCAGCGACGACCTGGGCCGCGAGGTCACGCTTGAAGCCGAGCCGGAGCGCATCGTCTCGATGCTGCCCAGCCACACCGAGGTCGTCTGCGCCGTCGGTGCCTGCGACAAGCTCGTCGGCGTCGACGACTACAGCGACTTTCCCCTCGAGGTGACGAGCCTGCCCAGGCTGGGCGGCGGGCTCACCGGCGCCGATGTCGAGGCGATCATCGCGCTTGAGCCCGACCTGGTCCTGGCCTCGCAGTACGGCGAGCTGGCCGAGACGCTGGCAGGGGCCGGCTTGACCGTCTACGCCGGCTCGTCGCAGAGCTATGAGGAGGCGCTGGCCGAGTTCGAGCTCCTGGGCCGGATGGTCGGCCGCGAGGAGGAGGGGGCGCTGCTCGCCGAGCGCGTCAGGAGCGAGGTCGAGGAGGTCGCCGCGCTCACGGCTTCGCAGGAGGCGCCGCGCGTCTACTACGAGATCGACCCCACGCCCTACAGCGTCGGCCCCGGCTCCTTTATGGGCGTCCTGATAGCCAAGGCCGGCGGCGACAACATCGTCGGTGAGGAGATGGGCGACTTTCCGCAGCTCGACCCCGAGTTCGTGGTGGCGAGCGACCCCGAGGTAATCGTGGTGGGCGAGTTCTCCGCCGGGGAGCTTCCCCAGCGGCCCGGCTGGGAGGCCGTCACGGCGGTCGGTGAGGGCCGGGTCGTCGCCCTCAGCCTCGAGGAGAGCACCCTGGTGAGCCGTCCCGGGCCGCGCATGGCCGAGGCGGTGCGGCTCTTCGCGCGGCTCTTTCACCCCGAGCTGTTCTAAGGGTGCACACTTCCCTGACGAGAGCGCAGGGTGCGCGGCGCCAGCGCTGGCGCTGGACGCCCCTGCTCCTCTCCAGCCTGGCGCTCCTCGGGGTGATGGTGGTGGCGACGGGGGTGGGCTCGGTCCGCCTCGCGCCCGCCCTGGTCCTGACGGCGGTCTGGCACGGGGTCACGGGCGAGCTCGTCGGCAGCGGCGACACCATCGTCTGGCAGATCCGCCTGCCGCGCGTCTTGCTGGCGGCGCTCGTGGGCGCTTCGCTGGCGCTGGCGGGCGTGGTCTACCAGGGCATCTTTCGCAACCCGCTGGCCGACCCCTACCTCCTCGGCGTGGCCAGCGGCGCGGGCTTCGGCGCCGCGCTGGTGATCGCCTTTGCCGCCGCCGTGCCCTGGCTGGCCGCGCTCGGGGTGCCGCTGGCGGCCTTCGCCTCCGCTCTCCTGACCGTGGCCCTGGTGATGACGCTGGCGCGGCAGGGCCGGAGCTTGCCGCTGGTCGCGCTCATCTTGGCGGGCGTGGTGGTGGGCTCGAGCCTGACGGCCGCCACCTCGTTCATGATGCTCATGGCGCGCGAGCAGGCGGTCACGGTGCTGGCCTGGCTCCTGGGCTCCTTTGGCTTGGCGAGCTGGGGCAAGCTCGTCTCGGTCCTGCCCTTCGTCTTCGTCGCCGGCTTGGTGACGCTCATGTCGGCTCGCGCCCTCAACCTGATGCAGCTCGGCGACGAGCAGGCCGCGCAGCTCGGCCTGCCCGTCGAAGCCTTCAAGAGGGCGCTCATCGTGGTGGCGACGCTCGCCACCGCGGCGGCGGTGAGCGTCTCGGGCATCATCGGCTTCGTCGGCCTGATGGTGCCGCACGCGGTGAGGCTGGCCTTTGGCCCCGACCACCGCCTGCTGGTGCCGCTGGCGGCGCTGTGGGGCGCGCTCTTCATGGTTCTGGCCGACCTCCTGGCGCGCACGCTCATCTCGCCCGCCGAGATTCCCGTCGGCGTCGTCACCGCCTTGGCCGGGGGTCCCTTCTTTCTCTACCTGCTGCGCCGGCAGGGACGGAGGACGGCGTGAGCCTGGGTGACAGCGGCCTGGGCAGGGGCCTGGACAACAGGGGCCTGGACAACAGGGGCCTTGAGGTCAGGGGCCTCGGCTTCGCCTACGGCCGGCGCAGGGTGCTCGACAACCTCAGCTTCACGCTGGCGCCCGGTGAGGTCCTGGGCCTGGTGGGGCCCAACGGCGCGGGCAAGTCCACCGTCATCAGGCTGCTCACCCGCCTCCTCGTGCCTAGTGGGGGACGCGTCGTGGTGGACGGCCAAGGCGCCGCGCGCCTGCCTCGCCGGGCGCTCGCCCGGGCGCTGGCGGTGGTGCCGCAAGGCGGCGAGCTGCCGCCGGACTTTCGCGTCTACGACCTGGTGCTGATGGGCAGGGCGCCGCACCTGGGCTTGCTGGCCGCCGAGGGCGAGGAGGATCATGAGCGCGCCGCAGCGGTGATGCGCCGGACCGACACCTGGCGCTACCGCGACCGTCTCGCGGGCGAGCTCTCCGGTGGCGAGCGGCAGCGGGTCCTGCTGGCTAGGGCGCTCGTGCAGGAGCCCCGCTACCTCCTCCTCGACGAGCCGACCAGCCACTTAGACCTCAAGTACCAGGCGGAAGTCTTGAGCCTCACCCGGCTCGAGGTGCGCCGCGGCCTCGGCGCGCTCGTGGTCCTCCACGACCTCAACCTGGCGGCGCGGGTCTGCGACCGGGTGCTGGTCCTCAAGGACGGGCGTCTAGTGGCCGAGGGCCCGCCGGACAGGGTCCTGACGGGAGAGCTCGTCGAGAGGGTCTACGGGACGCGCGCGGACGTGTTCGCCCAACCCGAGACCGGCCGGCCCGTCATCTTGCCGCGCCTGTGATGCTCCGCTCGCTGCGCGTCGCGCTGATGTTTATCAAGGGAGATCATATGGTAAGGTTGTAGCTATCACCAGGGGTGCCTTTTGGCCGAGAGAGCGTCAGCTCAACCCTTTCGAACCTGATCTGGTTAGCACCAGCGTAGGGAGCGTGATGAGCCTCGGGCGAACGGGCCTCCTCTGGTGAGAGGAGGTTTTTATGTTGACCGAGCGGCTTGCCGAAGCGGCGGCAAAGGACTGGGAGGCGGCCCTCAAGCATCCCTTCGTGCGGGAACTGGGCCGCGGCACCCTGGCCCGCGAAGCCTTTCAGCGCTTTTTGGAGCAGGACTGGCTTTTTCTCAGGGACTACGCCCGGCTCTTCGCGCTTGCCGCCGCGAAAAGCCGCGATCTTCAGGCAATGCGGCAGTTTGCCGGCCTGTTGG
>JALZLY010000047.1 GCA_030858465.1 Deinococcota bacterium | reverse complement strand
TATAGCGCCAAACCTCGTCGCGGTTGGTGGGAAAGGGCATGGCCTCAAAGGTCCGCAAGGCGGCGCGGCGCTCTTCGGCCAGCCAATTAGGCTCGTCGTATTTGTGAATGATCGCCTCGACGCTCTTTTCAAAAAGAACCGGATTATCTGTCAATGGTTTCATGTTTCTCCTTCACAGTTTCTCCTTCACAATCGGTCATCACCAATAATTAGGTGCGCGGCTGGTATGGGCAACTGCCAAAATTAGTAGCAAGTCGCCGGTGAGCACGTACAAAACAGCATAGGGAAAGCGGTGGAGCAGGCGGCGACGAACGCCCTTCGGACTGATGGCAGGAGCGGCCTCGGGGAACTCGAGCAGTAAATCGACGACGGCGTTTAGCTCGCTGCGGAAAGTTGCCCCGAGACCTGAACGTTGTGCCTCCAGATAGGCTTCGATTTCAAGAACTTCCTCCAGAGCGGCTTCACTGTAAGCCTCACGGTACGGCTTTGCGGACACGCTGCCGGGCCTCCTCGCCCGAGATAATCCGCATCTTGCCCCGCTCGACCAAGTCCAGCCGCCTTTCAGCCTCCTCCAGCCAGAGCGCCGCGATCTCTTCCTTGGCGGGTTGCTCGATAGTTTGCAACAACGCCTGCGCCAGTGCAGCCCGCTCTCTCAAGTTGAGATTTAGCACCAGCGTTTTAACTTCCTCAAAGCTCACAGGGTGCTCCTCCTTAGCGCAACTGCGAGCTGAGAAATTCTTTGACTTCTCGCCCCGTCATATGCAGCCAGACAGCCCCGCCCTCAGATTCGTGAATCAGCTTGAACTCGAAGAAAGGGCAACAAAGGCGCTCGAGGCTCACGTACTCAGCCACCTTCATCCAGGTCGATTCATCTGTGGCGAAGCGAAAAGCGTAGCCATCAGGAAGTTCGCGGGTTTCAACAGTTGCTTGCCTAAGACTTTCCAACAGCCGGTTATACCTTTCGCGTTGCTTGGGCGTAAATGCCGCGAGATTACAAGCAACGGGTGACGGCTGAGCGGCCTGAGCCATCGTTAGCCTACACTCCCTTCCATCTCGAGCTCGATCAGTCGGTTCAGCTCGACCGCGTACTCGAGCGGCAATTCCTTGGCGACGGGCTCCAAGAAGCCGCGGACGATCAGCGCCGCCGCCTCGGCTTTTTCCAGGCCGCGCGACTGCAGATAGAAGATCTGCTCGTCGTTCAGCTTGGACACGCTGGCCTCGTGGCCGACGTGGGCGGTCTTCTCGTTGATCTCGATATAGGGGTAGGTGTCGGTCTTGGCGCGATCGTCTAGGAGCAAGGCGTCGCACTCGACGTTCGAGCGGGCGTGGGTGGCGCCTTCGTAGATCTTCACCAGGCCGCGGTAGGAGCTCCGGCCGCCGTCCTTGGAGATCGACTTGGAGACGATCGACGAACTGGTGTTGGGCGCGGCGTGGATGACCTTGGCGCCGGCGTCCTGGTGCTGACCTTTGCCGGCGAAGGCGATGGAGAGGACCTCGCCGCGGGCGCCCTCCTCGAGCAGGTAGGTGCTCGGGTACTTCATCGTCACCTTCGAGCCCAAGTTGCCGTCGAGCCAGCCCATCGAGGCGTCCTTGTAGACCAAGGCGCGCTGGGTGACCAGGTTGTAGACGTTGTGCGACCAGTTCTGGATGGTCGAGTAGCGCACCCGGCTGCGCTCCTTGCAGACGATTTCAATCACGCCGCTATGGAAGGAGTCGGAGTTGTAAGTCGGCGCGGTGCAGCCCTCGATGTAGTGGAACTTCGAGCCGACGTCGCCGATGATGAGCGTGCGCTCGAACTGGCCCATGCTCTGGGCGTTGATCAAAAAGTAAGCCTGCAAGGGCACCTCGATCTCGACGCCCGGCGGCACGTAGACGAACGACCCGCCCGACCACGCCGCCGAATTGACCGCGGCGAAGTAGTTGTCCTCGGGGGGCACAACGGTGCCGAAGTACTCCCTGAAGAGCTCGGGGTGCTCCTGCAGACCGGTGTCGGAATCCAAGAAGATGACGCCCTGCTTTTGCCACTCCTCCTTGAGCGAGTGGTAGACCATCTCCGACTCGTACTGCGCGCCGACGCCCGCCAAGGCCTTCTGCTCGGCCTCGGGGATGCCCAGCCGGCGGTAGGTCTCACGGATCTCCTCGGGCACGTCCTCCCAGGAGTTGCTGCCCTTGCGGTCCTGGGGGCGGATGTAGAAGTAGATGTCGTCAAAGTTGAGGGCGCTCAGGTCCGGGCCCCACTTGGGACGGCCCTTCTTCTCGGCGATCGCCAGGGCCTTGAGCCGAAACTCGAGCATCCAGGCGGGCTCGTTCTTGTGATAGCTTATCTGCTCTATCACCCGGCGGTCGAGGCCCTTTTCCGAGCGGAAAAAGTACTCTTCGGGCAGGCTGAACTCGTACTGCTTGGTGTGCTCCATGCCTTGTAGGTTGCTGTCGGACATTAGTTTCTCCTTACCTGCTAATCACAAAGGCGAGCCTGCCGCCGTCGGGACTGACGGCCAAGCGGCCAATCCCGCTCACGCCGGCCTCGCTAAAGTCCATAAAGGGCTGCCAGCCATCCTGGCCTTCTTGCCAGCTGTAGATGGTGTCGTCCTGCGCCATGAGGAGCGTGCCGTCCGGCATCCAGGCGTGGGCGTCTACGCCAGGAAGGGTCTCCACTACGGAGCGCGTCTCCCGGCTGACGGCGTCGAACACGGCGATAACCGAGGTTTCGTCGTCCTGGCGCTGAACGTAGCTCACCGCCTCCTGGTCGGGCAGCCCCTGAACGCTGACGCCGATGTTTTCGGCGACAACCTCGGCCTCGCCCGTCGCCGTGTCCACGACTTGCAAGGTAAAGGGTTGCCCGTCCTCTCCCTCGCCGACGATAAAAAACACCACGGTTTCCGGGTTGGCGAAGGCGTAGTAGCCGGTGCGGTAGATGCCCTCGGGGTGCGGCTCGGCGCCCTCGCCCGCTAGATCGAAGCGCCAGAGGCGCTGCGTGACGCCGTCCGCTTCGATGCGCACGGCGGCGATATGCGAACCGTCCAGGGTGACGCTCGGCGAAAACTCGCTCTCCGGCGTCTCGGTCACGCGCTCGCTCTCGCCGCTCTCCAGCAGGTAGCGGTAGATATCGGTCTGGCCGTCCGCCTCCTCGGAGACGTAGAGGATCGCGGTGCCGTCGGGGGTAAACGACGGCTGGTTGTCGTAGCTCTCGTCGTCGCTGATAAAGGTAATGGCGTCCTCGGTGACGATGTGAGGCGCACCCTCGAGGGCGGGAAGATCGACCAGGAGAACATCGGTCGAGGGAAACTGCGCCAGTGCCGTCCCAGCCAGGGTGAGGCCGAGAACCAGCGTGAGCAGCGCAAATGGGCTTTTATACCGTCTACACATCGTCTTCCTCCTTAGTCTTGCTTAGTCTTGTCTGGTTCTTGAATCAGCGATCTCAACGGGCGAGCCGTGCGCCCGACGCCACCCTACGCAGCCGTCTGCTCCTTGATCCAGTCGTAACCCTTCTGGTCGAGCTCCATCGCCAGCTCCTTGGGGCCGTCTTGGATGATCTTGCCCCTGTACATGACGTGGACCTTGTCGGGCACGATGTAGTTCAAGAGGCGCTGGTAGTGGGTGATGACGAGCGCGCCGAAGTCGGGGCCGCGCGCGGCGTTGACGCCCTGCGAGACCACCCGGAGCGCGTCGACGTCGAGGCCCGAGTCGGTCTCGTCGAGCATGGCGTACTTGGGCTGCAAGACGAGGAGCTGCAGGATCTCGCTGCGCTTCTTTTCACCGCCCGAAAAGCCCTCGTTGAGATAGCGCTCGATGATGCTCTCGTCCCAGTTGAGCTCCTTGACGGCGTTCTGGACCCTGGTGTAGAGCTCCATCACGCCCACCTCATCGCCCTCCTCGCGCCTCGAGTTGACGGCCAGGCGCAGGAAGTTGGCGATCGACACGCCCGGCACCTCGACCGGGTACTGAAAGGCCAGGAAGAGACCCGCGCGGGCGCGCTCGTCGGGCTCCATCCCCAAGACGCTCTCGCCGTCGACGAGCACGTCGCCCTGAGTGACCTCGTAGACGGGGTCGCCGGCGATCACCTTGGCCAGCGTCGACTTGCCCGAGCCGTTGGGGCCCATGAGCGCGTGGACTTCGCCCTTGGGAACCGTCAGGTCGACACCGCGTAAGATCGGTTCACCGTTTACGTTTACGTGCAGGTCGCGAATTTCCAGCCTGTCTTGACTCACTTTGCACCTCGTTTAATACCCGTTAGAATATCCTTTGAATACCTGAGTTTGCGCGTTTGCGTCCGTCT
Organism: Deinococcota bacterium; assembly: GCA_030858465.1. Taxonomy (NCBI): domain Bacteria; kingdom Thermotogati; phylum Deinococcota; species Deinococcota bacterium. Next base: position 2,168 of record JALZLY010000047.1, on the reverse strand, counting down.
GCTCGAGCCCGTTTTTAGGACTCATTCCGACTTTCAGTATACACAGCCCCCTCCGCCGAGTCGAGGGACGGGGATGCACAGCACTGGGCCTTCACCGGGACCCGCAACCACGAGCCCACGGCAGGTCCCACCATTCTAGCAGAATAATCCCGACAAAACCACTCGGATTTTACTCTGACAGTTCGGTTCACCTCGAGCTTATGGGGAGCCTTACGGCTTCCAGATCGGTATGGTTGAAGTCGTCCCCGACGAATGCCAGCACCTCGCCGCGATCTTTACTGCGATCTTTTGCCAGCGCGTACGTCATCACATCGCCGTAGTTGAGCTGCGCCCGGTGTCCCCGCCCTTTGCCGTAGCGAAGGTACGCCATGCGCGCTATATTGGCCTGTTCGGTGCTCAGGGGCACAATCTCGACCTTCAGCTCGAGGAGTAGCCGATCCAAGATCTCAAAGGCGTCTACGCTCGTGCGACCCGCAATGACAGCTTGCACCTCGACGAGCGATGCGGCCGAGAGCAGCCGGACCTCTTGACGCAACAGATAAGCGACGCTTGTTTCCCAGCCCGGCTCCTCGAAAAAAACGTGTAGAATGACGCTTGTGTCGACGACCATCAGGGCATGCCTAGTTCGTCCTCTATCTCGGACTTATCGGGTGCCTTCCCTCTATACGCGGGCAAGACATAGGGGTGAACGGCCTGCCTAATTGAGTTAATGACCGCCTCAGCTTCACGCTTGCCCAACAGCTTAGACTGGTAGAGTTCTAGAGCGTGGACGACCGCTTCGGTCTTGCCCTCTCCCGTGAGGCGGGTGATCTGCTCGAGCAGCAGACCTGCTCGAGCATTCTTGATGCTGAACTGGCGCATGCGCCTAGCATAACACGGTTTTGTAGAAATGACTAACTCTTTCTAGAAAATGTCGCATGGCTCGAGTTCGCGCAAAGCAGAAACGGCGCATCGAGGACCTGACTAGTGGTCCGTCAAGGCAGAAATGACGGATTGTCCCTGCGGGGTGCTGCGCGAACATTGCGAGCGAAGCGAAGCAATCTCCGATGAAGAGCGAGGCGTGAGATTGCCACGTTGCTTCGCACGACTTCGCCTCTTCGGGAAGCTGCGCGAATCCTGCGGAGTGCTTCGCGAAACCCGCTTCGCTCCTCGCAATGACCCATCAAAAGGAGACTGACAGACCACTAGTCTCGGCTAATCCCGCTGCGACTGGTCTGCCTACCGGCAGGGGCCTTGGAAGGGAGCGCGGGCTCGTAGGAAGTGACGGCAGCTAGCGAGGAGAGCACGGCCTCACCGAAGTCCATCTCTCGCCCCTTGGCCCACGCCTCTCCCAAGTCCAGCGCCCTCCCCTCGGCCCAAGCCGCGGCAAACCGCTCATCCCCAAGCGCGGCGCGGGCTTCGGCTACCAGGCGCTTATCGAGGTAGCAGGGATTCACCGACTCTCCGGTTGTCTCAGCGCCAGGCATCTCAGACCCAGACGTTTCACGCACCGCTTCCGTAGCGCCGAGAAAGCGCGCCGCCCCCTCAAAGTCGTTTTCATGATAAGCAACCTCGGCCAAACCTTGCAGACCCTGAAGCAGCGCGACCTCGCCCCCTTCGTTTCGCAGCGCGAGCCCGCGCCGCAAAAGCTCTTTCGCCCTGGTCAGGTCGCCCGTGTGGAGGGCGACTCGAGCCAGCGCGGGATAGAGCAGCGCCATCCCCTGCTTGTTGCCCAGCTCTCGAGCGAGCGCCAGACTCCCCTCGAGGTGCTGCGCCGCTTGCCGGTCGTCGCCGCTGTTCAGCGCGATGACCCCCAGGACGCGGAGCGCCTCCCCAAGCCCGTAGCGGTTGCCCAGCTTCCGGCAGAGGGGCAAACTCTCGCCCAGCAGGGCGGCGGCCCAGCGGTCGTCGCCGTGCTCGTGAGCGACGTGGCCCAGACAGTTGAGCGACAGACTCAGCTCCCAGGTGTCCCCGGCCTCACGCGCGAGGCTCAGGCTCTCGCGGAAGCGCGCCGTGGTCCCAGGGTAGTCGCCACGGGCCTCCGCGACGTGCGCCAGATGGTGGAGGCAAGCGGCCACGCCGCCCTTGTCGCCGAGCTGCTCGAACAGCTCGAGACCCGCCCCGAGGTGCGCCGCCGCGGCCCCGTAGTCCCCTTGCCGCCGCGCCAGCATGCCCGCGCCGCACCGCGC
>JALZLY010000046.1 GCA_030858465.1 Deinococcota bacterium | reverse complement strand
AATGTCTGGGTAGTCGATTCTGGAACGGGTGGTGACGAGACTTTCGAGATGACCGACCCGCAAACTGGGGAAACCGCCACTTTGACCGCTGGTGCTACCTCGAGGATCCTCCGTATTAGCCCCGACGGTGAACAGACAGAAATCACGCGCCTGCCCTCATTGACTTGGCCTTTGGGTATTGAAGGGGGAGCACGCCTCGCCTTTATCGACGGCACCCTCTATGCCACCAGCGGCTTCTGGATCGAATATGTTGGTCCAGAACCCATGCCCCTCATGGCAACTGTGGTCAGACTCGAGAACGATGAGGTCATTCAGGTCGCTGACACTTGGGCTTTCGAAGATGAACACAATCCCGATGGCTTCATCAAGGAGTCGCACCCTTACGGGATTGCCGCCGGACCCGATGGTCACCTCTGGGTGGCAGATGCTGGAGCCAACACGCTCCTGAGAATCGATCCCGAGAGTGGTGAGATCGACCTTGTCACTGTCTTCGAAGGAATCGAGAGCCCACTGCCGAACCCAGCCCGAGGTGGCGCCATGGAATCCGATCCTGTGCCCACGGGTATCACCGTTGGACCTGATGGTACGGTCTACGTCGCCCTCCTTCCTGGCTTCCCGTTCCTGCCTGGTTCGGGCAAGATCGTGACGGTAACGGCTGAGGGTGAGGTGGGCGATTATGCTACGGGCCTTACCTTGATCACCGACATCAGGGCTGGGCCTGATGGCAATCTCTACGCGGTGCAAATCGGGCAGTTCACGGAGGAAGGTCCCATGCCCAATAGCGGTGCGGTGCTACGCATCCAAGATGGCGAAGCGACCGAGGTTCTTAGCGAGCTGCCGTTCCCGACTGCAATTGCCTTTAATCAGGAGGGGGACGCCTACGTCACTATCCACGGGGCCTTCGGTCCTGGTGGCGCGGTCGTTCGATACGACGGCTTCGTCGACGGGACGAGCGCACCATAATCAACTAACTTGTGCCTTTGGGTGTGTCTGCTTTGGCCCACGGCCGCGCTCGAGGGATCTCGAGCGCGGCCGTGGGTACGTCGCTACGACGTTTTCGCGGCCGCCGGGCATTGGCTCCTGCCGCCATGAGGAGAGCGAGATGACCGAAACGCTAAGCCAAGCGCTCGAGGACGCGTGGCCCACCGTCGTCCACAGCTATCAGAACCACCTCCTGGACAGCACGCGCTGGCACCACTACCGGCCGCGCGAAGGCGACATCGTGATCGCCACCTCGTACAAGTCGGGAACGACTTGGATGCAGGCGATTGTCGCCCACCTGGTATTGGGCGCCCTGCCCAGCCAGGGTATCGGCGCGCTTTCACCCTGGCTTGAGCGGCGAGGCAACCCCATCGATGAGGTGATAGAGCGCCTCGAGGCGCAGCAGCACCGTCGCTTCATCAAGACCCATCTGGCGCTCGACAGCCTGCCCTTTTGCCCCCAGGTCAAGTACGTGGTGGTCGGCCGCGACGCGCGCGACGTCTTTATGTCGCTGTGGAACCACCACAGCAACTATCAAGAAGGGTTTCTCGAGTGGTGCAATGCCCTGCCCGGACGGATAGGGCCGCCGCTGCCGCCGGCGCAAGACCTCCACAGCTTCTGGCGGGACTGGATGACCAAGGGCTGGTTCGACTGGGAGAGCGAGGGCTATCCCTACTGGGGCAATCTGCACCACAGCAGGACCTGGTGGGCGCACCGCAGCCGGGACAACATCCTCTTCGTGCACTTCAACGACTTGCTGGCCGACCTGAAGGGTGAAATCCGCCGCGTCGCGGGCTTTTTGAAGGTTGTCTGTTCGGAAGAACGGCTAGAGGCAATCACCCAGGAGGTGGGCTTCGTGGCGATGAAGGCGAATGCCCAAAGGCTCCTACCCGGCGCCGACGAGGCCTGGAAGGGGGGTGCGCAGACCTTTCTCTTCAAGGGCAGCAACGGTCGCTGGCGGGTCGTGCTCTCGCCCGACGAGCTCGAGCTCTACGAGAAGAAGGCCGCTGAGCTCCTGACGCCGGACTGCCGCGCCTGGCTCGAGGGGCAGTAGAGCGAGGGGCGTTCCTGCCGGGGAAGCGGCGAGCTATACCTACTTTGCGCATCCCGAGCTGGGCCAGGCGGTGGCGCTCGTCTATGACGGCGTGAACCTGCTCGAGAACGTCGGCTTGGGCCTGTACGGCGCCGTGGTGGTCGGCGCGGCCGGCACGTCGTACACCGATCCGGTCACGGGTGAAGACCTGGAGGCGACCTCGAGCTGGCGTGCCGATGCCCACCCGCCTAGGGGGCCGAGCTACCGCGACTTTACCCTCTTCATCCAGGATGAAGACGAGATCATCGGCACGGCGGCGATGCCCTACCTCGAGAACGTGGAGGGCGTCGTAGGGCTCAACTATGGGTTGGAACCGCTCGCTGAGCGGCTGGCGCAACATGGGAGTGCGGCAGCCGTCTTTCGCAGCGAGGTCCACGGCGATCCGGCCACGCCGCTGCTAGAGGCCTATCCAGGAGATCTTATCAAAATTCACGTGCTTGCTCCCTTCAGCGAGCAGGCGCACGTCTTTAGCTTGGAGGGCCACCGCTGGCCCCTCGAGCCGGGCCGGGTGGGCAGCGCCCTCCTGAGCTCGGTGCAGCTTGGGGCGATGGAGGCGCTTACCTTGGAGGTTCAAGCCGGTGAGCCCGGCGACTACCTCTACGGCGACCACCGCGAGCCCTACCGTGAGGCGGGGCTGTGGGGGCTGTTGCGTCTTTATGACGTTTCCGCGGACGCCGGGCTTCGGCCCCTGCCAGAGAGAGGACACCTAGAGCGGTGAAAAGCTCCCACCCGAGGACGCGCGGCCTGGCGCCGTCCGCAGCTACCAGACCCACATCCTGGACAGCACGCGCTGGCAGCACTATATTCCTCGAGGCGGCGACGTCGTCGTCGCCACGCCCTACAAGTCGGGAACGACCTGGGCGCTCAACATCGTGCGACGGCTCATCTTTTTGGGCCGGGAAGTGCCGCCTTATAAGGAGCTATGGATCGATTCGCGCTTCCAGTGGCCCTTGGGCGCGTTTTTTGAGGAGCTCGAGGCGCAGACGCACCGCCGCTATATCAAGACGCACCTGCGGTAGCGTGTCGTTTTCGACCACATCGATCTTTCAAGAAACTGAGGAAAACCCCCACCTCGCGCTCCGCATCTGCTAATGTCGCAGTGTGGAAAACCTAACGCCCCTGGCAAACCGCCTCAAGCCGGTGGTCACGAGGCGCGCGGGGCTGGCCTTGGGGCTTTGGGGGGAAGCCGGCATCGGCAAGAGCTACGCGGCGCAAAGGCTCCTCGCGGCGGCGACTTGCCAGAGCTTCAGCGTCCATGCGGCGCTGCCCTTAGCGGAACTGCTCAAGGCGCTGCCGCGGCCGCCCCGCCTGCCGCTCTGGGCAGAGCACCCGCTGGAGGCGCTGGGGCGCGGTGAGCACGTCGAGGCCTCGAGCAGCGCCGACGCCCTCTCGGCGCTCTTGGCCGCGCTGGCCCCTGTAGTTTTGCACCTAGAGGACCTGCACGAGGCCGCTCCCGAGCGGCAGGAGCTGTGGCAGGCGCTGGCCGGGCGGGTCAAGCGCAGCCGCGGCGTTGCTCTACTCGTCACCAGCCGCCGCCCGCCGCCCGAGCCTTTCGAGGCCGAGCGGCTTGCGCCCCTTTCCGAAGGGGCGTCGCGGGCGCTGCTCGAGGCCGAGGTCGCGGCCGGCCTTCCTGCGGAGGCGAGTGCGTGGATCTATGGGCGCGCGCGGGGCAACCCGCTCTTTACCCTCGAGTACCTCCGCCATCTGGCGAGGCAGGGTTACCTGTGGAGCGACACGAAGCGCTGGCGCTGGCGCGAACCGCCCAAGGAGTTCATGCCGGTGACGGTGGAGGCGCTCATCGAGCGCGCCATCGAGCAGGCGAACCTGTCTGAGGCTTCCAGGGAGGCGCTTGGGGCTGCGGCCATGCTCCCCTTGGACGCTCCGGTGGGGCTCTGGGCGGCAGTGACGGGCTTGTCGGAAGACCTCCTCGCGGCGGCCACTCTGGAGCTCGAGCGCCAGGGTCTTTTCAAGGATAGAACGTTTGCCCACCCGCTATTTCGTGAGATCGTCCTGCACAGCCTCGGCCCAGCGCGGCGGCGTGAGCTGTCAAGGCGGGCGCTGGCGGCGCTCAAGGATGATCCCCGGACGGCAGCGGGTTTTGTGGATGAGGCAGGTCTTCAACCGGAAGAAGCGCGGGCGCTGCTCAAGACGGCTGCCGCACAAAGCCTCGCCTTGGGTGACGAAGGCCAGGCTGGGCGGCTCCTCGGCCGGGCGCTCGATTACGCACAGGGGCCGGAGCAGAGCGAACTGGCCATCGAGGCAGCCAAGCTCCTGCGAACCAGAGACGACCAGGAAGCCCTGCGACTGGCGCGGCGAGCAGTCGAGGCCGGCGGCGCGGACGAAGCGGTCTACCTGCTCGCGGAAATGCTGGCGAGCCAGCACCGCCTCGAGGAGACCGAGACGGTCTTACAAAAGCTTAGCGCGGCAGGCAGGCAGAGTGGCGACTGGCCCCTACGGCTCGCCCGCGTGTACGCCAACGCCGCCGATTTCAAAAAACTGCTCGAGCTTGTCGAGGCGCATCCGGAGCTGCCGAGTGCGGATCCTTTCGTCGGCTACACGACCGGCTATGGTTACCTCTACACCCATAAGGTGCAAGAAGCCGAGCAGTTGGCC
>JALZLY010000045.1 GCA_030858465.1 Deinococcota bacterium | reverse complement strand
GAGGATAGCTGGGCACGAACTTGTGCCAGGCATTGGGCCAGAAGCCACCCCTGGTGCCGACCGAGCCCGTCAGCGCGTGGAGCAGCATCAGACAGCGCGCCACCTGCCAGCCGCCCTCGTTGCCCGCTCCGGCGGCGCGCCAGTTGTAGCTGGAAAAGCGTTTGCCCGCTCGAGCGACGTGCCAGGCGACCTTTTCAATCCGGTCCTGGCGCACCCCGGACTCCTGGGCGGCGAACTCGAAGCTGTAGTCGCGGTAGAGGTCTTTTAGGACCGCCTCGAAGTTCTCGAAGGAAGGCTCTCTCTCGGGGTGCTCGTCGTGCATGAAGCCTTGCCAGTTGAGCCAGGTTCGCATAAAGTCACGGTCGTACTGCCCGGATTGGATGAGATGGTTGGCGACGGCGAGCAGGACCGCCGCCTCGGTGCCGGGGTAGGAGGGCAGCCAGAAGTCGGCGTTGGAGGCGGTATTCGAAAGGCGTGGGTCGAAGACGGCCAGTTTGGCGCCGCGCGCCTTGGCCTCGACGATGCGCTGGGCGTGCGGGTTGAAGTAGTGGCCGCTCTCTAAGTGCGCCGACACCATCAGAATAAAATCGGCCTCGGCGAAATCCGGCGAGGGGCGGTCGTAGCCCATCCAGAAGGCGTAGCCGGCTCGAGCATTGCTCGAGCAGACGTTGGTGTGCGAGTTGTGTCCGTCTACGCCCCAGGCCTGGAGGACGCGGTTGGTGAAGCCGTCCTCGCCGGGGCGGCCCACGTGGTAGACGACGCCCTTGCCGCCGGTGCTCACGATGTCCGCGCGGATGCGCGCGGCTATGTCGTCCAGCGCCTCGTCCCAGGAGACGCGCCGCCACTTACCCTCACCGCGCACGCCCACGCGCTTCATCGGGTAGAGGATGCGGTCGGGGTCGGTAAGCTGATTGTGCGTCGCCGGGCCCTTGGCGCAGTTGCGGCCGCGAGAGCCCGGATGCAGCGGGTTGCCCTCGAGCTTGCGGACGTTGCCCGTCTCCTTGTCGATGTAGGCCAAGAGCCCGCAGGCCGCCTCGCAGTTGAAGCAGATGGTCGGCACCAGCGCATAGGCGCGCTCGACCTGTCTGGGCCAGGCCTTGGGGTCCCACTCGCGCCAGTCGTCCCAGCGCTCGGTGGGCGGAAAGCCGTCGAGGCCGATTTCGCTGGGGCCGGGAAAGCTCTGCGCGTGGCCCGCGGGCGAGGCGTACTTGGGGGCGCTGTCGGAGAGGAGCAGTCGCGGCCTGCCGCGCATCTTGTCGACGAGCTTGCGGCCCAGGTCTTTGAGGGTAGGATTGCTCACCGTGCCTCCTTCATGCCAATGGCACCGCCTGCCCGGCCTGCACGTAGGCGTGCTCGAAGGCCAGGAGACCCGCCAAGGCCGCAACAGCCGCCAAGGCCAGACCGAGCGGCGAAGGCAGGACGAGGAGGAGGACCACGGGCAGGAGACCGCCGCCCAGAAGCCCACCCCAGAAGTACCTCTTGAACAGGCCCCTGGTGAGGTGTCCCTCGGCCAGGCGCGCGTGGGCGGTGACCGTCGGCAGGGCGATCTCGCCCCAGGTGACGAGGCCGTGCAGCGCCACACTTATCCCCAGGGTCCACAGGGCCAGGGTCATAAAGGGCGCGCTCCCCGAGACCACCGCTGCCAGGCCCATCACCGCCGCCCCGGCCAGCAGGGCCTGGAGCCCCAGGTGAAAGGGCAACAGAGGGTTCTGCCACAGGTCTCTCGCCTTGCTCTGAGCGAACAGAAACGCCGTGTAGACGGCGGTCATCAGCGCCAGGGGAACGACTAGCCAGAGAAGGACACTCTGGAGGCCGAGCCAAGCCATGAGCGAGCCGAGCAGCCACAGCGCCAGGACGCCGCCATAGCCCGTGATGATGAAGGCACCCTTGACGAGCCAGCTCCGCCACTGCGGCCTGAGAAAAATCTTGATGAAGCGCAACGGGTGAGTGAGGTCCCAGATGAGCACCGCCCCGGTCGCGCCCAAAAAGACCAGCGCGACAATGGGCGCCACCCACTGGCTCAGGGGGCTCTCGAGCGGCAAGAGGCCGAAGAGGACGCCGAGCGCGGTAAAGAGCCCCGCCCCGGCGCTGATCGACTTCGTCCAGGTGTAGAGGCTGACGCGAAAGTCCCAGGGGCGCTTGTGGTTGACGTCATAAGCGAGCAGCGAGGCGGCGGCGTTGTTCGAGCTCCAGCCCGCGGGCATGCCGCTCGTGACATAACCGTTCCCCAGGTCATCCTTCTGCTCGCTCCACTGGAAAAGCCCGCCGTCCGGGGTCCCGGCGGCGATGGGGTCCAGAGTATTGATATCGGCGCCCAGATAGGCGAGCTTGGGCTTGGTGTGCTTCTCGGGCCGGCGCACGCTGATGCTCTCGCGGCCCACCAGTTCGGCGACCTTGCAGGAGGGGTCGTTTAAGTCACCGATGATGATGGCCTCGGTCGGGCAGACGGTGACGCAGGCGGGCTCGAGCCCCACGTCGAGCTTCTGGGTGCAGAAGTTGCACTTCTCGGCGCTGCCGTCTTCGGGGTTGATAAAAATCGCGTCGTAGGGGCAGGCGGCGATGCAGGCCTTGCAGCCGATGCACACATCCTTGTCGAAGTCGACGATGCCGTCGTTTCGCTGGTACATGGCCGTGACCGGGCAGATGTGGACGCAGGGCGGCTCGGCGCACTGGTTGCAGCGCGTCACCTGGAAGTGCCGGCGGGTATCGGGAAAGAGGCCCGTCTCGACCGCCTTGACGTAGGTGCGGGTGACGCCGACGGGCACCTCGTTTTCGCTCTTGCAGGCGACGGTGCAGGCGTGACAGCCGATGCAGCGGGTGTGGTCGATGACCTTCTGCCACTGCGGCGGGGGTCGAAATTCGCGCTCGAGCTCGATAAGTGGCAAGCTTGGCTCCTCTCGAAACGACCTTCGCCTACCAGCCTAGCATTCCCCAGCCGGATGCTGCCTGCCGCGCTCGAGCAGAGCCAGTACAAGAGGAGGCGCGGCGGCCTCCTCGATGTTGGGCAAAGATTGGGCAACGCAGGTCGCGCTCAAGAACCGACCTGCACGCTTACCTTGCGCGCCCTGGTCTTTTCCGAACGCGGCACGTTCAGGTGCATGACGCCGCCCTCGTACGAAGCCTCGACCGCCTCGATGTCGTAGCTGGCGGGAATGTTGAAGGAGCGGCTGAACGAGCCCTGCGGCCGCTCCTGGCGGTGCGTGGTCTGGCCCTGGGACTCCTCGTAGACGCGGTGCGCCTTGACGCTCAGGGTGTTCTGCTCGGTCGAGACCTCTAAGCTGTCCTTCTGCACGCCGGGCAGGTCGAGGTAGAAGTGCAGCCCGTCCTCGTCGTCGATGATGTCGGTGGAGGGCACCCAGGACGAGATGCCTTCGTCGCCCCCTGGGTGGTTTTGCAGGGCGCGGAGGTGCCGTTGCATGTTCTCGAGTTCTTGCCAGGGGTTGCGTGCCATAATGACCTTCCTTTCGCGCTCAATCTAAGCGCTCGCACGTTTCCTGTATGTAGGTTTGCTCATAAATTTAAGATACCTGTGGATTTGAGCAAACGGTGAACTATATTTTGATGATGCTACGGTTGGTCTGTATCCAAAGGTTCGCTGCTCCCAGAGGTTCTTTCCTATATCGTACTTTCAGTAGATCACAGATTTGCCTCTGAAGGGCTGCATCAACTGCGAGGGTGCGATCTTAGAC
>JALZLY010000044.1 GCA_030858465.1 Deinococcota bacterium | reverse complement strand
GTGGTGGCGCGCTCGGCCGAGGGCATCCTGGACGGGCTGCGGCGGGTGGGCTGCGGGGGCCGCCCGGCGATGAAGGCGATGGGCGCCCGGGGCAGGCGTCTCGTCCGCGAACAGTATGCCTGGCCGGCTATCGTCGAGCGCTATGAGGCGATCGCCCAAGAGGCGCTGGCTCGAGCAGCGCGCCGCGGGAGGAGGCCGTGAGGGTCCTCGTCACCGGCAGCTCCGGCTTTATCGGCAGCCATCTGCTCGAGCGCCTGCTCGCCGAGGGCCACACCGCGCTGGGCCTCGATCACAAGCCGCCCGTCAATCCGGCTCACGAGGCGCACGTCGAGCGCTGCGACCTGCTCGAGCGGGCAGGGCTCACCTACCTCGTTTCGGCGTTTGCGCCCGAGGCCGTCATCCACCTCGCCGCCCGCACCGACCTGGACGAGAAGGTGAATATCGGCGGCTACGCGGCCAACACGGTGGGCGTGGAGAACCTGCTCGCGGCAATCCGGGAGACGCCCGCGGTGCGCCGCGCCCTCTTCACCTCGTCGCAGCTCGTCTGCGGCGTCGGCTACCTGCCGCGACACGACCAGGACTACGCGCCCAGCACCCTCTACGGCGAGAGCAAGGTGCTCACCGAAAAGCTCGTGCGCGGTTCGGACGGCGCCGGCCGCGAATGGTGCCTGCTGCGGCCCACGACCGTGTGGGGGCCGGGCATGCTGCCGCACTACCAGAAGTTCTTGGGGATGATCCAAAGGGGCGGATATTTCCATGTCGGCAGGAGGCCGCTCTACAAGTCCTACGGTTATGTCGGCAACATCGTCTATCAGTACCAGCGGATGTTGGCGGCGCCTGCCGAGGAGATACAGCGAAGGGTCTTCTATCTGGCCGACTACGAGCCGCTGTCGCTGCGCGCCTGGGCCGACGCCTTTCAGCGCGAGTTCGGGGCCAAGCCGATCAAGACCTACCCCGAGACCTTGGTCAGAGCCGCCGCCAGGATGGGAGATGCGATCAACGCGCTGGGCTACAGCAGTTTTCCCTTCAACTCGTTTCGCCTCAACAACGTGCTGACGGAGTACACCTTTGACCTGAGCGACACGGAAGCGGTGTGTGGGCCCTTGCCCCACACGGTGAGTGAGGGCGTAAAGGAAACGGCCGCCTGGTTCAGCGCGCTCCAGAACGACCGGGTGGGACGCCGGCGGTACGTCCCTCACGATACAATTCGTTACCCAGCTAGTCACCCAGCTAGTCACCCGGCTAATCACCCAGCTAGTCACACAGCCAAGGGTTCGGAGGTACACGCAGTGAAAGACCAGCTACCAGGAGACGCGCCACTACGGTCCGCGGCTAGGCCAGCCAGCCCCGAGGGCGGTCATGGCCGCAAGCGTTCGGACGCTGAGGCCGTGAGGCTTCGGGACCGATGAAAAGGGCCTTGATCACCGGGATCACCGGTCAGGATGGCTCCTACCTGACGGAGCTGTTGCAGCGGAAGGGCTACGAGGTGCACGGCATCATCCGCCGGGCTTCGACCTTCAACACCGACCGCATCGATCACCTCTACCTGGACCCGCACCGGCCCGAGGCCACCATGTTCCTTCACTACGGCGACCTGGCCGACGGCACGGGCCTGCGCCGTGTGCTAGAAGAGGTCGAGCCCGACGAGGTCTACAACCTGGGCGCGCAGTCGCACGTCGCGGTGTCGTTTCAACAGCCGGAGTACACCGTCGATATCGACGCCCTGGGCGCGCTCAGGCTGCTCGAGGCCATCCGCGACTACTGCGGGCGGACGGGCAACGAGCTGCGCTTTTACCAAGCCGGCACCTCGGAGATGTTCGGCGCCTCGCCGCCGCCGCAGTCCGAGAGGACGCCGTTCTATCCGCGCTCGCCTTACGCGGCCGCCAAGGTCTACGCCTACTGGCAGACGGTGAACTACCGCGAGGCCTACGGGCTCTTCGCCTGCAACGGCATCCTCTTCAACCATGAGTCCGAGCGCCGCGGCGAGACCTTCGTCACCCGCAAGATCACCCGCGCCGCCACGCGGATCAAGCTGGGGCTGCAGGACAAGCTCTACCTGGGCAACCTGGAGGCCAAACGCGACTGGGGCCACGCCGAGGACTACGTCGAGGCGATGTGGCTGATGCTGCAACAGGACGAGGCCGACGACTACGTCATCGCCACCGGCGAGTCCTACGCCGTGCGCGACTTCGTGCAGCGGGTGTTCGACAGGTTGGAGCTCGACTGGCAAGCCCACGTCGAAGTCGATCCCCGCTACTTCAGGCCGACCGAGGTCGAGTACCTGTGGGGAGACTCGAGCAAGGTGCAGGCCAAACTCGGCTGGCGGCCCAAGGTGACGATCGACCAGCTCGTCGCGCGGATGGTGGCGCACGACCTCGAGCTCGCCAGACAGGAGAGGACCCTGACGGACGCCGGGCACGCCGTCGCCCCCAGAGGAGTCGCCAATGGTTGAATTGGAGAACGCCAAGATCTATGTGGCGGGCCACAGCGGGCTGGTAGGCTCGGCCATCGTGCGCAAGCTCTATGCCTCGGGCTGTGATAACATCATCACCAGGCCGAGCAGCGCATTGGATCTGCGCGATCAGGGGGCCGTCACTGGGTTTTTTGCCAGAGAGCGCCCCGACTACGTCATCCTGGCGGCCGCCAAGGTCGGCGGTATCCTGGCCAACAGCTCCTATCCCGCCGAGTTCATCTACGACAACCTGATGATCGCCACCAACGTCATTCACGCCTCCCATACCCACGGGGTCAAGAAGCTGCTCAACCTGGGCAGCAGCTGCATCTACCCCAAGCTCGCCCCCCAACCCCTAAAAGAGGACTACCTGCTGTCGGGGCCTCTCGAGCCCACCAACAGGGCCTATGCCGTGGCGAAGATCGCCGCCGTCGAGCTCTGCGACTACTACCGGAGCCAGTACGGCTGTGATTTTATCTCGGCGATGCCGACCAACCTCTACGGGCCGGGGGACAACTTCGACCTGCTGAGCAGCCACGTGCTGCCTGCGCTGATGCGCAAGATGCACGAGGCCAAACGAGCCAAATCGCCGACCGTGGAGATCTGGGGCAGCGGCAAGCCCATGCGCGAGTTCATGTATATCGAGGACATGGCCGACGCCTGCCTCTTCCTCATGCGCTCCTTTTCGGAGCCCGGCCCCATCAACGTGGGCACGGGCAAGGACCTGAGCATCCGCGATCTGGCGCTGCTCATCAAGGATGTGGTCGGCTACGGGGGCGACCTGGTGTTCGACTCGAGCAAGCCCGACGGCACGCCGCGCAAGCTCCTCGACGTTTCCCGCCTGCGCGAGGCGGGCTGGTCGGCCAAGGTCGATCTCCAGGAGGGCGTCGGCCGCACCTATGAATGGTTCTTGCGGCATGTCGAAATACCAACTTCATAAGCATGAAAGTGTGTATCTGCAGCGAGTACTTTGCGCCCGATATGGGCTCGACGGGCAAGGTATTATACGAACTGGCAGCCCAGCTTGCGGAAACTCATCCCGACCTTCAACTCGAGGTGGTTTCTAGCGATAGACAGTATAGAAGTGCCCATGACGCCAAGCAGGAGGAGCTCGAAGGCGTATCTGTGTCGCGTCTACGGACCTTAAAGCTGAACAGGGATGTGCCGGCACAACGCCTTTTTGGTGATCTTCTGTTCAGCCTGTCGGTGTTCTTTTATTTCTTATTCCGTAAAAAACCCGACGTCATTCTTGTTGTAACCAATCCTTTTGTTTTGCCTTTGGCGCCTTGGTTGCTAAAACGCTTTTTCAAGGTGCCTTATCTGTACTTGATCCACGATCTCTATCCCGATATTGCACTTGTCGTAGGTGTTACCTCGGAAAATAGTGCGATGACCAAGATCTTTAGGAGGCTCCAGCGCCAGTGGCTCAATGCTGCTGACAGGGTGATCGTATTGGGTCGCTGCATGCAAGACGTGATCATGCGCAACTATAACGTAGCTGACGACCGCATCGCAGTCATCACGAACTGGGCAGATCATGAGACCATACAACCCTTAACCAAGAACACGAAGGACACACCGTTTCGGGTAAAGCATGGTTTGTGCGGTTTTATGGCTTTATACTCGGGCAATTTGGGGCTGTTTCATGATTTTGACACTATGTTGGACGCTGCCAAACGGCTGAAGCAGGTAAAGCCGGAGATAACCGTCGTCATTGTGGGCGAAGGAAGAGCAAAAGAATATATAGCTCACCGCATTGAAACTGAAGCTCTTTGCAATGTCCGGCTGTTACCCCTCGTTCCGGAGGGCGAACTCGTCGAGCTTCTGTCATCTGCGGATGTCTCTGTGGTAACGCTTAGCTCGGGTGCGGAGGGTTTGGCTGTACCTCTAAAGTTCTATAATATTCTAGCGGTGGCAAGACCGGTCATCGCTGTTATGTCGCCTTCTTCCGAAATTAGCCGCGTCTTGGCGGAGCATGAATGCGGGATTCAAGTCGACCAGGGAGACGTTGAAAACTTTATTGGGGCGGTGACAAGTCTAGCCGCGGTACAAGAGAGGACGGCGACGATGGGGCAAAACGCACGTCGAGCCTTGGAGCAGGAATTTACCCTGGCTCACGTGGTAGCAAAGTATCACGACCTGCTCAAGGAGATCACGGCCAGCCGGTGAGAGTGGTCGTCATAGGGGCGCGAGGTTTCGTCGGCTCCCACCTCGTTGACCAGCTTGGTCACCTAAACCATGTCGTGCCCACGGCGCGTTCGCAAGTTGACCTCTCGGATCCAAAAAGTCTGCGTGACGGCTTGTGTCCTGGTGACGTTGTCATCAATGCGTCCGGCTATGCCAATGCCACGGACACCACCGAAGAAGGGGAAAAGCGCTTCCAAGCCGCTAACGTGGACGGGGTACGAAACTTGGCTCAGGTTGCTTCTGACGTTGGAGTCGCCCATCTGGTGCATATCAGCAGCGTGGCGGCGATGGGGCGCTGGCATCAGGAGGGTGTGACAGAGCAGATGCAAAAGCCGGTTGCGTCACCTTACAGCGCGAGCAAGCTCGAGGGTGAAAGGGTTCTGGCTGAGTTCACTGGTGACCTCCCCATTACTATCTTGAGGCCAACATCTGTCTTTGGGGAGGGGCGCGGCCTGGCTCGTACCCTGTGCGGCGTAATCTCTCGCCGCATCGTGCCTCTACCTGCGGGCGGCGGTGCAAAAATCCCCTTCACTTACATGGGCAACGTCGCCCACGCCGTCGAGCTGTGCCTTGCCAACCCGCAGTGTTTTGGCAAGACATTCATCATAGGCGACGAACAGTCCTACCGTTTGCGCGAGGTGGTGCTTGCGCTGGCTAAAGAGTTGGACGTCGAGATCAAAATTATACCCGTGCCGATATGGTCAGCTAATATGGGCGTTAGGCTGCTCGAGCGGCTAGCCACTATGCGAGGGTCGCCGCCGCTGCTCGACAGAGGAAGACTTGATACCATGACAAACTCGGTCTCCTATTCCATTGCTTCATTTCAAAGGGCAACCGAATACCAGCCTCCTTATAGC
>JALZLY010000043.1 GCA_030858465.1 Deinococcota bacterium | reverse complement strand
CATGCGCTAATAGCGTCACCACCAGCACGAACAGGTCGCCTCTCTTCTTGAGGTAGTAGAACGGCGTCCCTTTAGTCTCGCTGAAGGTCTTGCCGCAACTCTTGCAGAGGTAGCGCCTTTCCTTCTTCTGCGACCGAAGGAAGTCCCCGTGGGATGGACATTGATGTTGCCTGCACCTACCTTGCCTCTAGCTTTTTCGCGTAGCTCCCCGCAGGGACAGTCAAGATTGGGGCAGAATTGCTCCTGAGGGTTCATCATGCGACACCTCCGGTTTAGTCACTTCAGTGTCCTTGATGAACCCCCTTTAGATCAACCACGGTTCCCTGGGGTGGTACCTGTTTTTGGCCTCTCCCATTAACCCTCGCAAGTACCCAAAGGCCCGCTCGCCTTGCTCCCGGCGGCCAAAAGGGGGATGAAAAGACCGTGGTAGCTCTCTAGCATGTCCCCGGTATCCGCCACATCAGTAACACTTATCCCTGTACAGGGTACGGGCTCGATTATTCTGCTCATATCCCTATCTTCAGCCTCTCAAACAGGTTCTGTAAAAGTCTCGTTGTAGTACTAGCTCAGTAGTTGACCGTTCCTTAGTGATTTTATTCACGATACCTACGCTCGTGAATAATTTGTTCTGTTCTACACCAACATCCGCTCGAGCGCCTGTTCGTCGATCACCCGCAGGCCGAGCGCTTGGGCCTTGGCCAGCTTGGAACCGGGACTTTCTCCAGCCACCACGTAGCTCGTCTTGCCGCTCACCGCCGAGGAGACGCGGGCGCCCAGGCGCTCGAGCCGGCGCTTGAGCGCGTCCCGGGGTTGGCTCAAGGTGCCGGTCAGGACGAAGCTGAGGCCAGCCAAGCGGTGCTCGGCGCTCTCCGGGTCGGGCGCCACACCGATGCCCAGGGCGACCAGCCTGTCTATGAGCTCGCGGGTCGCCGGGACCCGCAGGGCTTCGTGAATCGCCCGCGCGGTCGTCTTGCCGATGTCGTGGAGGGTTTCGAGTTCGTTCTCAGTCATGCCCGAGAGGCGTGAGAGCGAGCCGGCCGCGCTCGCCAAGGACTGGGCGGTACGGCTGCCGACGTGGGGCAGGCCGAGCGCGAAGACGACCCGGTCGAGCGGCCGCGCCTTGCTCCTCGCCAGGCTGTCCAAGAGGTTTTGCGCCGAGACCTCGCCGATGCGCTCGAGGGCGACGAGACTAGCCTTGTCGAGGCTGTAGAGGTCCGGCGGCGAGGTGAGCAGGCCGGCCTTGACGAGCTGAACCAGCGTCTTCTCGGCCAGGCCCACGATGTCCATCGCCGCCCTCGAGGCGAAGTGCTTGAGGCGCGCGAGGCGCTGGGCGGGACAGGCCGGACTGGTACAGCGGAGGTTGGCGCCGTCGTGGACGAGGGGCTCTTCGCAGTCGGGGCAGCTCTCGGGAAAGGCGAAGGGCGCCACCCCCTTGGGGCGCGCCTCGCTCATCACCCGCAGGATCTCGGGGATGATGCCGCCGGCCTTGTGGACGAGCACCTGGTCGCCTATGCGCAGGTCCAAGTCGCGGACGAAGTTGGGGTTGTGCAGGACCGCCCGCGACACCTCGGTCCCTTCGATGAGCCGGGGCTCGAGCTCGGCCACCGGGGTGATCTTGCCGGTGCGGCCGACCTGCAGGGTGACGCCCAGCACGGTGGTGACCACCTCCTGTGCCAAGAACTTGTAGGCGATGGCCCATCTAGGCGCCCGGCTGGTCATGCCGAGCTCGTCTTGCAGGGCCAGCTCGTCGACCTTGAAGACGATGCCGTCGGCGTCGTAGTCGAGCGCCTGACGCCGCGCGGTCCAGTCCTCATAGATGGCTTCGATCTCCGCCAAACCGCTGACGCGGGCCTTGAGCGGGTTGACGGCGAAGCCCGCCGAGGCGAGCCAGGCCAGGATGCCCTCCTGGGTCGTCACGCCCAGCTCGCGGGCGCTGCCCACGCCGTAGGCGAAGAGCCGCAGCTTGCGGCCGGCGGCAACCCGCGCATCGAGCTGGCGCAAGGTGCCCGAGGCGGCGTTGCGCGGGTTGCGAAAGGGCGGCTCGCCCGCCTCCGCGCGCGCCTCGTTGATGCGCACGAACTCCCGGCGCGAGAGGTAGACCTCGCCCCTGACCTCGAGCCGCGGCGGCGCCTCGCTGAGCCTGAGGGGCAGGCCCGCTACGCCCAGCATGTTGACGGTCACGTCCTCGCCCTGGACGCCGTTGCCGCGCGTCGCCGCCCAGACGAGCTCGCCGGCCTCGTAGAGGAGGTTGATGGAGAGGCCGTCGATCTTCATCTCGGCGAAGTAGTCCACCCTGCCCTCATAGGCCAGGACGCGCCGCACCCGGGCCTCGAAAAGCTCGATGTCGGCGAGGCTGAAGGCGTTATCGAGCGACATCATGGGCGTCGGGTGGCTGACGGTAGCGAAGCTCGACTGAAGCACCGCGCCGACCTTCTGGGTGGGCGAGTCGGGCGTCACGAGCTCGGGACGCTTGGCCTCGATGCTCATCAGTTCGTGAAACAGCCTGTCGTACTCGGCGTCGCTGAGGCGGGGGTCCTGGAGGATGAAGTAGCGGTAGTTGGCCTCCCTGAGGACGCTCCTGAGTTCGCGCGCGCGCTGTTCGTCCTTAGTGGGCACGGCCCAGTATACCGTCTGCTTTCCCGTCTGCTATCTCGACTTGCAGCAGCGGTTGACCGCTCCTTAGTGAGTTTTTTCACTATACTTACGCTCGTGAATTTTTTGTTGCTACCTACCGTTGATGAAGATTTGCTGGCTTCAGGAGCGTGGGCAAGACCCCGTGCTATACTTCCGCCGTGTAGACTGGTCCTTGCCACTAGGCAGCACCTGTTGGACCCCATCAGGGTGGGCCACACATTGGAGGAAACATGGTAAGAGCGTCATTGCTGGTCTTGGTTCTCGCCCTCGCGGGTGGGCTCGCCTCGGCCCAGGACTACATCATGGGCATCGTCTTCGACGCGGGCGGCAAGTTCGACCGCTCGTTCAACGAGGGCACCTGGAACGGCTTCAGCCTGGCCATCGACGAGCTCAGCGCCGAGTACGACATCGACCCCCCACTCGAGTTCGAGGGCACAGGCGATACCGCCGCGGAAGGCCAGCGGCAGATCGCCGCCGCCGGCGCCGATCTCATCGTCGCCCCCGGCTTCAACCAGGCTTCAGCACTCCAGCAGGTCTCGAGCGAGTTCCCCGAGACCAACTTCGTCCTGATCGACGCCGTGGCCGAAAATCCCAACGTCCGCAGCGTCCTCTTTAGAGAGCACGAGGGCTCGTTCATGGTCGGCTACCTCGCCGGCAGCCTGTCGCAAACCGGCGTCGTCGGTTTTGTCGGCGGCATGGACATCCCGCTCATCCGCAACTTCCAGGCAGGTTACCAGGCCGGCGTGGCCGCGGCCTGTCCCGACTGCACGGTCGTCGCCAACTACGTCGGCACCACGCCCGCGGCCTGGAACGACCCCGCCCGGGCGCGTGAACTCGCCACCTTGCAGCAGGCCCAGGGCACGGATATCATCTACGCCGCCGCGGGCGCCTCGGGGGGCGGCGTCATCGACTTCATCAACGAGACGATGTGCTACAGCCCCGCCAACCTGCCAAGCGGGGTAAGCCCGCGAGAGACGGCGCTCGCGACCCAGATCGAGGCGGTCGCCAAGAGCAGCGAGTACGAGAGCCGCTGCGGCGGTAGTCAGCCCCTCTTCTTCATCGGCGTCGACTCCAACCAGAACTACCTGGGCGACACCGACGGCGACCCGGCTACCATGAACCACGGCCTGACCAGCATGCTCAAGCGCGTCGATGTAGCAGCCTACAGCGCCGTCTACGACGTGGTCGAGGGCAACTTCGCAGGCGGCCTGCAGAGCCTCGGCCTGGCCGAAGAGGGCGTCGGCTACGCGCTCGACGAGTACAACGAGGCGCTGATCCCCGCCGAGCTGCTCGCCGAGCTCGAGGAGGTCGAGGCGCAGATCATCGCAGGCGAGCTCGAGGTTCCGAGCGTCGGCCAGTAGGGCGTTCGAGCCACAGGGAGCGGCCTCGAGCCGCTTCTTTTCTTGAACTTTCCTCGAGGTCTCAGCGGCAACAATGTGCTATACTTTTAGGTCGCGGTGAGGGCGTCCCGATCGCGGTGGCACTTGGTTTCATGAGACCAGGTGTCACCGAGGAAAGTCCGGGCTCCGCAGGGCAGGGTGCCAGGTAACTCCTGGGCGCGTAAGGCGACGGCAAGTGCAACAGAAAGCAGACCGCCAGGCGGTATCATCCGTTATCAACGCGCGCAGCTGATGATCCATCGGCCAAGAGCGTTTGAGTGACGATGATATCGCCCTGGTAAGGGTGAAACGGTGCGGTAAGAGCGCACCAGTGCTCCTGGAGACAGGGGCAGCTAGGTAAACCCCACCCGGTGCAAGGTCCGATAGGGAGAGAGAGCTTGCCCGGCTCGTTACAATCTCCGGGTTGACCGCTCGAGGCGTCTGGCGACAGGCGTCCCAGATAGATGATTGGGTCAAAGACAGAACCCGGCTTATGCGCCCTCCCGCCGGAAAGCCGAAGCACTGCTTCGGCTTTCTTATGTTTGCGCGGTTTGCGGCTGGGGCTCGAAAGGGCTCCCCGCCGGGTAGTCGAGCAGCGGCACCCGGCCCTCCTGCCAGACCGCGAGGATGGGCTCCATGATGCGCCAGGCTTCCTCGGCCTCGTCGTCGCGGATGGACAGGGTGGGGTCGCCCGCCAAGACGTCGAGGAGCAACTTGCCGTAGGCGCTGATGTCCTGCGGAGCGAGTTCCAGCGCCAGGGCGGCGGGCTCGAGAACAAAGGGGTCACCGGGGCCGTTGATGTTGAGATCCAGCGCCATCCTGTCGGGAGCAAAGGCGATGCGCAGGGCGTTGGCCCGGGGGTCGCCCTCCTGCCCAAAGGCCAGGTGCGGCACCGGCCGGAAGTAGACGGCTATCTCGGCGCGGTCCTTGGCGAGCGCCTTGCCCGAGCGCAGGGTGAAGGGCACGCCCGACCAGCGCCAGTTGTCGATGAAGAGGGTCACCTGGGCGAAGGTCTCGGTGTCGTTTTCCGCCGCGACGCCCTCTTCGTCCACATAGGCGGGCACCTCGCGCCCCTTGACCTCGCGGCCCTTGAGCTCGCCCGCGCCGTAGCGCGCCCGCACCGTCAGCCTGAGGACCTCCTCGGGCGAGAGGCTGCGCACCGCCCGCAAGACGTCCACCTTGCGGTCGCGCAGGTCGCGCGCGCCGAGGCTGAGCGGGGGCTCCATCGCCACCAGCGCGAGAAGCTGCAGGAGGTGGTTTTGCAGCATGTCCTTGAGCGCGCCCGCCCGGTCGTAGTAGCCCGCGCGGCCCTCTAAGGCCAGCGTCTCGTCCCAGCGGATCTCCACGCGCCCTATGTGATTGCAGTTCCAGAGGGGCTCGAAAAGGCGATTGGCGAAGCGCACGCCCAGGATGTTTTGCACCTTCTGCTTGCCGAGAAAGTGATCGATGCGAAACACCGCCTCCTCGGCGAAGCTGTCGTGGAGCAGGCGGTTGAGCCCCTGCGCGTCCGCCAGGCTGGTGCCGAAAGGCTTCTCCACCACGACGCGGCTGCCGTCCGCCAGACCGAGTTCGCGCAGCGCCGCTAGGGTCGGCGCAAAGACCGTCGGCGGCAAGGCGAGGTAGGCGACCACCGGACCCTTCTCGGGCTCGACGGCTTTGCGCAAGGTGCCCGCGTCGGTGACGTCGGACTGGGCGTAGCGAAGCCTGTTCAGGAGGCCCTCGTGAGCCTCCTTCGAGACCCCGCCGGCGTGGCGCTCGAGCCCCCCGGCGACGCGCTCGCGAAAACCCTCGGTGGTCCAGTCCTCGAGCGCGACGCCGACCACCTCGACGTCGCCCAGCTTGCCGGCCTCCATGAGCCGCGCCAAGGCGGGCATGAGGTAGCGCGAGGTCAGGTCTCCCGAGGCGCCCAGGATCACGAAGCGCTGGATCACTGGCTTGCCTCTTTCATGCAACGCGCCAGGTTGAAGCCGCTCGAGATCACCCCGATGTGGCTAAAGGCCTGCGGGAAGTTGCCGAGAAAGAGGCCGCTCTCCGGGTCGATCTGCTCGGGCAGGAGGCCGAGGGGATTGGCGCGGGCGCAGAGCGAGTCGTAGAGCGCCGTCGCCTCGTCCAGCCGGCCCTGCTTGGCGAGGTTGTCGACGAGCCAGAACGAGCAGAGCACAAAGGCGCCTTCGTGACCCTCCAGGCCGTCCGGTGACTCCTCGGGAAGGTAGCGGTAGAGCAGGCCGTCGCCGGCGCCGAGGTGCGCCACCACCGCTTCGGCGGTGGCGATCATCTTGGGGTGATCGGCCGGGATCACGCGCCGGAGCGGCAGGGCGAGGAGGCTGGCGTCGAGCCCGCCACCACCCAGGTTTTCGGTCAGCGAGCCGCGCTCGGCGTCCCAGGCTTCGTCCAAGATGGCCCGGCGAATCGTCTCGGCCTCTTTGCGCCAGCCCACCGCGTCGCCGGGCAGGCCGAAGCGCTCGGCGAGCAGGGCGCCGCGGTCCAAGGCCACCTGGCACATCGCCACCGAATAGGTAAAGAGCCGGCCGGGGGAGCGCACCTCCCAGATGCCGTGATCGGGCTCGCGCCACTTCTCGCGGGCGGTCTCGACCAGGCTACGCAGCTTGTCCCACAGGGGGGCGTCGATCTCGCCGCCGCCCGTGGCCCACTGAAAGGCGCAGTCCAAAATCTCGCCGTAGACATCGTGCTGCGACTGGTCGGCGGCGCCGTTGTTCCAGCGCACCGGCGCTGACCCGCGGTAGCCCTTAAGCGCCTCGTCCTCGAATTCGGGTGCTGGGCTCTCGCCGTCCAGGGTGTAGAGGATCTTGGGCGCGCCGTGCCGCTCGACGGCGTTTAGGACCCAGGCGAGAAAGGCCTCGGCCTCCTGGGTGACGCCGATGCGCCTGAGCGCGTAGACGGAAAAGGCCGCGTCGCGGATCCAGGCGAAGCGGTAGTCCCAGTTGCGCGGCCCGCCGATGGCCTCGGGCAAGGACGAGGTGGGCGCGGCGACGATGGCGCCGCTGGGACCGTAGTCGAGCAGCTTCAAGGTGATGGCCGAGCGGCGCACCAGCTCTTCTTGCGGGCCCTGGTAGTGAACGCAGCCCAGCCAGCGGCGCCAGGCCTCGACCGTGGCCTGCATGATCTCGTCGGGCGAGGCGGCCTGGTGGCGGCTGGGCGGGCGGCCCCAGTGAAGGCTCAGATAGTGCTTTTGACCGGCTTCCATGTCGAAGCCGCCCCGCAGGCCCGTTAGCGGCAGCGAGGAGAGGAGGTGAAGCTCGATCCCCTGCCCGCCGCAGCGCAGGCGCAGGCCGCCGCCCAGGGGCTCGACCTCCGCGCCGCCGCGGGGCTCGAGCGCCACCTGCAGCCGCACCCGCCCCTCGAGGACTTGCACGCAGCGCAGGAGCTGCCTGCGGTTCACCTCGGCGCCCTCACCGAGGTCGGCACCGGCGTGGAGCGTCAAGGCGTCGGTTACCTTCACCAGGCCCGACGGGCCTCTCATCTCGGTGACGAGCACGCCGCTGTCCTTCAGGTAGTACTGCCGGGACTCGCTGAGCCCCTCGGGCGCCAGCTTGAACGCGCCGCCTCGGTTCTTGTCCAAAAGGCTGCAAAAGATGGGCGGCGCGTCGAAGCGCGGGACGCAGAGCCAGGAGACGGTACCGTCGCGGCCGACCAGGGCCGCCGTGGCGAGGTCGCCGATGAGGCCGTGATCCTCGATGGGTGGGTAGCCGTCGATGCTGCGCAAGGGGGAAAACGGCATAGCTGACATAGCTGACATAAGACCTCCAGCGCGGATTCCCACGGGGAACGGCGCGAATGCCTCGACTCTACCGTCGGCCGGGGGCAAGAAAAGTAGCGACCCGCCTAAAGCAGGCCGCTCGGGCGCTACATCTCCTCGGGCGCGGCGACGCCCAAGAGGCCGAGGCTGTAGGCCAGGGCGCGCTTGGTGCGGCGCACCAGGGCCAGCCGGGCCTCACGCAAGCCGGGCGCCGCCTTGACGACCTGGCTGTCGGGGCGGCCGGCTTCGTCCTTGTGGTTGTAGTAGCCGTTCCAGGCGGTCGCTAGCTCGAGCGCGTACTGGGCGACGAGGTGCGGCGCCAGCTCCGCCGCCGCCCGCTCGACGACCTCGGGCAGGGCGGCGATGTGCTTGGCCAGGCCGAGCTCGAGCGCGCCCAATTGCGCCCAGTCGGCGTCCGCTTCGCCCACGCCGGCAGCCGCGGCGGCGCGCAGGATGCTGCAGGCTCTAGCGTGGGCGTACTGCACGTAGGGCGCGGAGTCGCCCTGGAGCGACAAGGCCTGCTCCCAGCGAAAGTCGATGATGCGCCGCGCCTCGCTTCTAAGCATGCCGAAGCGCAAGGCGCCGATGCCGACGCCCTGGGCCACCTCGGCGATGGCGCCGAGGCCCGGGTTCTTCTCCTCGATGACCGCGCGAGCGCGCCGCACCGCCTCGTCCATCACCGCGTCGAGCGAGAGGGTGAGGCCCCTCCTGCCGCTCATCGCCTGGCCCTCCAAGGTGACGACCTCGTAGGCGAGGTGGTGCGAGGAGTCGAAACCCTTGCCACTGTCGGTCAAGGCCAGGGCAGTCTTGACGATGGTCTGCGGGTGCGACTGGCGCGCGTCGATGACGTTGATGACCTCGTCGCCGTGGGCGAAGCGGCGGCCGTTCGGCTGCTCCTCGCCCTCCTGCGCGCTCGAGTAGAGGACCTTGCCTGAGGGCTGGGTGTCGAAGGGGACGAACTCGAGCCCCTCGAAGAGGCCCACCTTCCAGAACTGGGTGCCGATGTCCTTGGCGACGTACATGGCGTTGCCGTCACTGCGCACCAACACCACCAGCGGCTCCTCGAGGCCGGGGATGAACGAGGACACGTCCATCACCAGGGCGCCCGCGAACTTGCCCTCGCTCGGCCGGAACACGTAGTCGCTGTTCTCAAGGACGGCCAAGGCCTGCGCCAGGAAGCCGCTCTTGACGATGTCGGACTCCCAGACGAGCAGATCGTACTCGGCGCCGAGCCGGTAGCAGGTCTCGAGCAGGGCGCGGACAACGTCCTCGACCTGGCCGCGCAGCTCGCCGCGCTCGAGCCGGTGCATCACCTCGGACACGCCGCGCTCGATTCGCTCGGCGTCCGTCTCCTTGGCCCGGTTGAGCCTGACGTAGAGCTCGCCCAGCCAGTGGTCGTACTTTTTGGAGCCATCGTACTGCTCGCCAAAGTAGGTCATCGCGAAGATCGACTCCGCCGCCTGGCGGCCGGTGTCGTCGATATAGTTCTGCACCTCGACCTCATAGCCGGCCGCCTTTAGGATGCGCGCGCAGGCGTCACCCAGAACGATGTTGCGGAGGTGGCCGACGTGGGCTTCCTTGTTGGGGTTGATCGAGGTGTGCTCGAGGATGACCTTTTTGCCCTTGGCGGGCAGCGCCGTCTCGGTTTCAACCACGGCCTTGACAAAGGCCGGCCCGTCCAGATGGAAGTTGATGTAGGGGCCGACCGCCTCGGCGCGCACGACGAGCGGGGGCAGGCTGAGGCGCGCGACCACCTCTCGAGCCAGGCTCGCCGGGTTCCGGCGCAAGGCCTTGGCGAGGCTGAAGGCCAGCGGCGTGCCGTAGTCGCCGGGCTTGCCGGGGGGCACCTCGTGGATGACGATGTCCTGAATTATCATGTCCACCTCGGCGCCCAGGTCGCGGCAGACCGCCCTGAGCGACCGGGTGAGTTGGGTCTTGAGTTCTAGAGCTCGGCCTTCCATGCCCTAAGCTAACACAGCCTTGACCCAGCCTTGACCCAGCCTCTGCGCCAACACACGACCCGGCCCGCGGCGGCGCTCCTCGAGGCGCTCCTTAAGCTGCGCCACCGTCGCGGGCAGCAGCGGGACGTATACTGCGCGAAGCCCTTGCGGTTGCGCGGAGCAAAGACAAGCTCCAAGGCGTCTGGTAAACTTGATAAGACTACACTAAGGTTTCTTATGCCTGGTGCTAGAGTAGCAGAGATATAGGGCAGAAGGCCGGCCCCGAGAAGGAGATTCGCATGCCCGACTACGACACCGCCACATTCGACAAGCTCATTCCCGTCTGTCCCGTCCGCGGGTCGATCCTCTACCCCACCATGGTCATGCCCGTCGAGGCGGGCCGCGGCATCTCGATCCGCGCCATCAACGCCGCCTTGGACCGCGACCGCGTCATCCTCATCGTGTCGCAGCGCGAGAAGGATCTCGACGAGCCGAGCGGCCACGACCTCTACAGCGTCGGCACCGTCTGCAACATCTTGCGCATGAAGAAAAACCCCGACGGCAGCGTGCAGATGCTGGTGCAGGCCTTCGCCCGCGCCAAGGTGGCGCGCTACTTGGACGGCGACATCATCGAGGCCGAGGTGACGCCCCTCGAGGTTCCCGACGGCGACGCCCTCACCATCGAGGCGTCGTTTCGCGAGCTCAAGGAGAAGTTTGCGAACGTCGTCGAGAGCGGCCGCATGATCCAGCCCGAGGTCGCCCAGTTCATCATGAACTTAGAAGACCCCGGCCAGTTCGCCGACTACGTCGCCTACAACTTGGACTTCAGGCTCGAGGACAAGCAGGCCGTCCTGGGCGCCGAGACCGTGGCCGAGCGGCTGCGCAAGGTCCTGATCCTGATCGACACCGAGATCGAGCTGGCCGAGACGCAGCGCCGCATCCAGCGCGAGGTCAAAGACGAGATCGACCGCAACCAGCGCGAGTACTTTCTGCGCGAGCAGATCAAGGCGCTGCAGCGCGAGCTCTCGGGGAGCGACGACGAGTCTGACGAGATCGAGATGTTCAGGAACAAGCTCGACGAGTTGGGGCTCATAGACGCCGTCATGGAGGAGGCCGAGCGCGAGCTCAACCGCCTCTCGCGCATGCACCCCGACTCCGCCGAGGCCTCGGTGATCCGCACCTACCTGACCTGGATCACCGAGCTGCCCTGGAACAGCCGCAGCAAGGACCTGCTCAACCTGGGCAACGCCGCGGCGGTCCTGGAAGAGGACCACTACGGCCTGGACAAGGTCAAGGACCGGGTCTTGGAGTACCTGGCGGTGCGCAAGCTCAAGGCCGAACGGGCCAAGAAGGGCGATCTGCCGCCCGAAGAGGTCAACCGCGGCCCCATCCTGCTCTTCGCCGGCCCTCCCGGCGTCGGCAAGACCTCGATCGCCAAGTCGATCGCCAAGGCTTTGGGCCGCGAGTACGTGCGCATCTCCTTGGGCGGCGCCCGCGACGAATCCGACATCCGCGGCCACCGCCGCACCTACATCGGCTCGATGCCGGGCCGCATCATCCAGGGCCTCAGGACGGCGGGCACCAAAAACCCGGTGTTCCTCTTAGACGAGGTCGACAAGCTGGGCTCGAGCTACCAGGGCGACCCCTCCTCGGCGCTGCTGGAGGTCTTGGACCCGGCCCAGAACAACTCCTTCGTCGACCACTACATGGGTGTTCCCTTCGACCTCTCCGAGGTGCTCTTCATCGCCACCGCCAACTACGAGGGCAATATCCCCGAGCCGCTGCTGGACCGCATGGAGATGATCGAGTTCAGCTCCTACATCGAGCAGGAAAAGCTCGAGATCGCCAGGCGCTACCTGATGCCCCGGCAGATCGAGGAGAACGGTTTGAGACCGAATCAGATCGCCGTCTCCGACGCGGCCTTGGCGAAGCTGATCGGCGCCTACACCCGCGAGGCGGGGGTGCGCAACCTTGAGCGCACCATCGGCACCTTGGCCCGCAAGGCGGCGCGCCGCATCGCCGAGGGCGAGGCCAAGCGGGTGCGCATCGGCGAGAACTCCCTGGAGAGCTACCTGGGCCCCGAGCGCTTCAGCCCCGAGTCCGAAGGCAAGGAGAACACGGTGGGCGTGGCGACCGGCATGTACTACACCCCCGTCGGCGGCGACATCATGTTCATCGAGGCCTCGGTGACGCCCGGCAAGGGCGGCCTGGTTCTGACCGGTCATCTGGGCGACGTGATGAAGGAGTCGGCGCGGGCCGCCTTGACCTACGCCAAGAACAACGCGGCGCGCTTCGGCATCCCACAGGAGGTGCTCGACAACAACGAGATCCACATCCACGTTCCCGCCGGGGCCGTGCCCAAGGAAGGCCCCAGCGCCGGCGTGGCGATGGCGACCGCCCTCATCAGCGCGCTCACCGGCGTGCCGGTGCGCAAGGACGTGTCGAGCACCGGCGAGATCACCCTGCGCGGCCGGGTCCTAGCGATCGGCGGGCTCAAGGAGAAGGTCTTGGGCGCGCGCCGGGCCGGCATCAAGCACGTGCTCATGCCGCAGAAGAATAACGCCGATCTGGCCGATGTCCCCAACCACCTGCGCCGCAGCCTCACCTTCCACCCAGTCGAAAATTTGGACGGCGCCCTGGAAGTCGCCCTGGTCGGCGGGCTGGGGGCGCTCGAGACCCGGGCCGGTGAGTCCAAAGCGGGCAAGCGCCGCAAGTCGGAGGGCGTGCCGGCGCGGGCCTGAGGGCAGGAAGGAAAAGTATAGAGAAAAAGGACCGGGACCGAGAAGAGCCTTGACTCAGGCCCCGGTCCTTCTTGTGATGCTGTCTTGTGATGCTGTCTGTTATTCTGTCGGACATGACCATCAAACCCCTGATCGCCGCCAACTGGAAGATGCACAAGACGCCGAGCGAGGCCGAAAGCTGGACGCGGGCCTTGCTGAAGCGTGCTCTCAACAGCGCCAAGGCCGACATCGCCATCTGCGCGCCCTTTACCCATCTGTGCGGCCTGAGGCGCGTCTTGGGAGACAGCCCCGTAGACAGCCCCGTAGCCCTTGGCGCCCAGGACCTGAGCCGGCACGGCGAGGGCGCCTACACCGGCGAGGTCTCGGCGGCCATGCTGGTTGACCTCGGCGTGCGCTACGTCATCGTCGGCCACTCGGAGCGGCGCGAGCACCACCGCGAAACGGACGAGCTCGTGAACGGCAAGGTCAAGGCGGCGCTCGAGCACGGCCTCGTGCCCATCCTCTGCGTCGGGGAAAGCCTGGGGCAGCGCGAGAACGGCGACACCGAAACCGTGGTCTTGGGCCAGCTCGAGCGGGGCCTTGAAGGCGCTCTCTTAGAAGGTCACGACCTCGTCGTCGCCTACGAGCCCATCTGGGCCATCGGCACCGGCAAGACCGCCGGTGCCGCGGACGCCCAGGAGGTCTGCGGCGCCATCCGCAACAAGCTCGCGGCCCTCTACCCCGAACGGGGGACGGAGCTGCGCATCCTCTACGGCGGCTCGGTGAAGCCGGGCAACGCCGCCGAGCTTCTGGCGCAGAGGGATGTCAACGGCGGCCTCGTCGGCGGGGCCAGCTTGGAGATCGACTCGCTGCTCGGCATCCTCGGGGCGGCGTGATCTCGTTATGACTCCGACCCAATGACTCCGACCAAGCTAAGGCGGCTGCGCGAGGCCGTCGCCCAAACGGGCGCCCAGGCGCTCCTCGTCACCGAGCCGGCCAACGTCCGCTACCTGTCCGCTTTCAGCTCTCCCGCCGACGGCCGCGTGCTCGTCACCGAGGAACGGGCGGTCCTCCTCACCGACGCGCGCTACATCGTGCAGGCGCAGGAGGAAGCGCGCGGCGAGGTCGCCATCTTGCCCAGGAACTGGCCCGCGGAGCTCTCCGGGCTCCTGGGCGGCCGCCGTTTGGCGCTCGAGGCCGACCACCTGAGCTTCGCCTCGTTCAAGAAGATGGCGCAGCTTCTAGAGCAGGAACCCGTCGCCAGCGAAGGGCTGGTGGCGGAACTCAGGCTCGTCAAGGAGCCCGCCGAGATCGACCTCCTGCGCCAGGCGGCGAGGCTCACCGACGAGGCCTTTGGCCATATCCTGGGCTTTATAGGGGTGGGCAGGCGCGAGGTCGAGGTGGCGGTCGAGCTCGAGCGCTTCATGCGCCTACAGGGCGCCGAGAGCAAGAGCTTCGAGATCATCGTGGCGAGCGGCGCCCGCAGCGCCATGCCCCACGGCGTGGCCTCGAGCAAGGTCATCGCGGCGGGCGAGCTCGTCACCCTCGACTTCGGCGCCAAGGTGGCCGGCTACCACGCCGACATGACCCGCGCGGTCGCCGTCGGCGAGGTGAACGGGCGCCTGCGCGAGCTCTTTGACGCCACGCTGCGCGCGCAGGAGACGGTCCTGGCCGCCGTCGCGCCCGGCCAGGACGGCAAGGATTTGGACGCGCTCGCTCGAGGCGTGCTGGCCGAGGCGGGTCTGGAGAGTTACCTCGCCCACGGCCTCGGCCACGGGGTCGGCCTGAGCATCCACGAAGGTCCGAGCCTGAGAAAAGAGCTATCGCAGCGGCTCCAAGCCGGCATGACGGTGACGGTCGAGCCCGGCGTTTATCTTCCCGGCTTTGGCGGCGTGCGCATCGAGGACCTCGTTGTGGTTACCGCGGACGGCGCCGAAACGCTGTCGAAAAGCCCCAAAACCTGGCTGCAATGCTAGTTTGTCCGCGCCTCCACACACGTCCGGCGACCTATGGGGTACTATAGAAAGCACTTGGCTTTGTCTTCACCCAAGCCTATCCTTACGAAGGAGGTCACATGAAATATCTCATCTTGCCCCTACTCCTTGCTCTACTTCTCGTCGCGGGCTGTCGTCCGCAGCCCGCGGAACCCGCCACCCCAGCGCCTGCCGTGACCGAGCCCGCGCCTGTTGAGCCCGCGCCTGTTGAGCCCGCGCCCGCAGAGCCCGAGGTGACCGAGCCCGAGGTGGCCGAGCCCGAGCCCACGCCTCCGGAAGAGGAGGTCGCGCCCACCGACGCGGCGGTTTCACCCACCCAGCCGGTGACCGCTCGGCCCATTACACCCGCCGAGCCAGTCACCGAGGACCCGGAGACGCCTGAGGAGCCCGAGACGCCTGAGGAGCCCGAGGTTGAAGATCCGACGGCGATCACCGTGCCCGGTACCGAACTCCCCGACGAAGAAGGGCCAGGGCAGCCTCCCGTCGGCGCCGACCCCGAGGCGGAGATCCAGCTCACGCCAAGCAACTGAGAGCGCAGCTAAAGAGGAGGGGCCGGTCGGCCCCTCCTCTTTTTTCTCTGATTTTTCCCTGATTTTTCTGAAGGCCGTGCCCTTTGGAGTAGACTCAGCTATGCTCATCCTCAAGTGGCTCGTCCTTACGGGGATTCTCCTGGTCTCGGTCGCGGCTCTCACGGTGGGCTGGCACTTCTCGAGCCGCATTCTGGCGGTGGAGTCGCCCGCCTTTCGCCCCGAATTCGAGATCCTCGAGGTCCTAGAGGGCGCCGTCGTCTTGCCCCGCACCGAGCGGACGGGGCGCCAGGGGCTCTACGGCCTGCGCTGGGAGAACGGCCGGGCTCTGCTCAGCGATGTCCTAGCGGAGGATGAGGAGAGCGTGCGTCGCCGCTATGAGCCGCTCGAGGGAACGCCGCCGCGGGCGGGCGACAGTGCCCAGATGGACAGCTACCTCTACGGCGGCGATCCGCGCTCGAGCCTCGGCTTGGGCTTCGAGTCCCTCGTCCTGCGCGGCGAAGCGGGCGACCTGCACGCTTGGTGGTTGGGCGGCGAGGTGGGGACCGCCGTCATCATGCTGCACGGCCGCGGGGCCGGCCGCCACGAGAGCCTGCGCACCCTGCCCGCCGTGCTCGCGGGCGGCTACGGCGCGCTGCTCCTGGCCTACCGCAACCACGACGGCAGCGCGCCCTCCCCCGACGGCTTTCACCACTACGGGAAGAGCGAGTGGCGCGACGTGATGAGCGCCGTGGATTACCTCGTCGAGACCCAGAGTATCGAGCGCGTGGTCCTCTACGGTTTTTCGATGGGTGGCGCGGTGGCGCTCGAGGCCGCTCGGGAGCTCAGCCGACGTGAGCTCGCCCTGGGCGGCCCCGACAGTCTGCTGGCCGGCATCATCCTCGACGCGCCGATGCTCGATGTGAACGCCGCCATCAGGGAGGGCGCGGTGAGGCTGGGTTTGCCCCTGCCCGGCCCGCTCGCGCGCTTGGCGCTCCTGGTCGCGCGCCTGCGCACCGGCATCGACTGGACGGCCCTGGACAAGCGCCGCACGCTGCGCGAGGTTCACGCGCCCATCCTCTTGATCCACGGCGTGGCCGATGCCGTGACGCCGGTCCATGTGAGCGACGAGTTCGCGGCGCTGGCGCCGCAGCAGGTCCGCTACCACCGCGTCCTGGGCGCCGGGCACGTCGAGAGCTGGAACCAGGACCCGGCGAGCTACGAGGGCTGGATCCGCGACTTCCTGGGCGAGGTAGCGACTGTGCAACGCAGCGTCGCCCGTTAGGCCGTCGCTCCGCCAGTCCCTTCACGAACCTCCAGGAACAAACGAACTCCACAACAAGCTCCTATTCAACGCTGCAACCCGTCCACAAAGCGCCTGGCGGCCCCCAGAATCTCCCTGACCGCCTCCTCGCTCGGCGCCTCGCAGTAGATGCGCAGGGCGGGTTCGGTGCCGCTGGCACGAAAGAGCAGCCAGGCGTCCGAGCCCAGGTTGAGCTTGACGCCGTCGCGGCGCTCGACCGAGACGACGAGCCGGTCGGCGAAATCCTCGGGGGGGTCTTGGAGCGCGGCCACCACCGCGTCCTTGAGGGCGGCGGACGGCAGCTGGAGGTCGAGGCGGTCGTAGGCGTGCCGCCAGCCCGCCTCCGCCTCGAGGTCGCCAAACAGATCGGCGAGCCCTTGGCCGCTCTTGACCACCGCCTCGAGCATCAACAGGCTGTTGGCGAGGCCGTCGCGCTCGGGCAGGTGCCCGGCCACGCCGAGGCCGCCGGACTCCTCGCCGCCGATCAAGACGTCGCCCGCCAGCATGGCGTCCACGATGTATTTGAAGCCCACCGGCGTCTCGGTGACCGGCAGGCCGCGCGCCTCGGCCAGGCGCTCGACCAGCCTCGAGACGGTAAAGGTCTTGACCACCCGGCCGCGCTCGCCGCGCCGGCTCATGAGATCTAGGAGCACCGCGAAGATCTGATGCGAGTTGAAGAAGCGCCCGCCGGGCAGGACCAGACCGAGCCGGTCGGCGTCGCCGTCGGTGGCGGCGCCGAAGACCGCCGGGCCGTCTTGCAGGCTGGCCTGGAGCGAGGCCAGGTTGGGCGCGATGGGCTCGGGGTTGACGCCGTAGAAGGTCGGGCTGGGCAGCGCATGCAGCTCGCGGACTTCGAAGTCCAGCCGGGCGTGCTTGACGAAGCCCGTCAGCCAGCCCGCGCCGGCGCCGCCCATGCTGTCGTGCCAGACGAGACCGGAAAAGTTGCCCAGCGCGGCTATGTCCACGAGCGTTGCCAGGGCGTCGTAGTAGGGCTTGCGGATATCGAAGAACTCGAGCGTCTCACCGCCGTAGGGCCGAACGCGTTCGGTTCCGATGGCCTCGACTTTGGCGCTCACGTTCTCATAGATGTCCTGGGTCGCCGTACCGCCGTAGGGCCCCTTCAGCTTGAAGCCCGAGTAGGCGGGCGGGTTGTGCGAGGCCGTCAGCATCACCCCGCCGCCCGCGCCATAGTGTTTCACCGCAAAGGAGAGCGCGGGCGTGGGCAGGTAGCCACGCGAGAGCAGGACCGATAGGCCGTTCGCCGCCATCACCTCCGCGACCCGCCGGGCGAACAGGTCGCCATTAAAGCGCGTGTCGTAGCCGACGACCACCAGGTGCTCGCCGCGCTCCAGGAGATAGTCGGCGTAAGCTTGAGCGGCGCGGCCCACGTTGGCAAATGTAAACCTGTCGCCGATGATGTCGCGCCAGCCGTCGGTACCGAACACCAAGGGATCCATAACCCAGGATAACCGAAACCCAGGACAAACCGAAGGGGAAAGAATGGGCAAATGAGAATCACAACGCCTCGAGCCCTTTCAACTCCCGGTTCCAACTCCGGTATGCTGCCTTATGATCGTCATCAAATACGGCGGCAGCGCCATGACCGACCCGGCCTTGCGGCGCGCGGTCGCGAGCGAGATCGGCGCCTTGAGAGAACGGAGGCCGGTGGTGGTGCATGGCGGCGGCCCTTTTATCCAAGAGGCGCTGTCACGCGCCGGCCTGGAGAGCCGCTTCGTGCGGGGCCTGCGCGTGACGACGGCCGAGAGCCTGGAGGTCGTCGAGGCGGTCCTTACTCGCCTTTCCAAGAGGCTGGCCCAGGAGATCGGTGGGGCCGTGGGGCTGAGCGGGCGGGACGCGCAGCTGCTCGTCGGCAAGGTGCTCATACCCGAGCTCGGCCGCGTCGGCGAGATCACCAGGGTCAATGCTGGCCTACTGGGGCGCTTGCTGGCGGCAGAGCTCATCCCGGTCGTCGCCTGTCTTGCCGCGACCGAGGCGGGCGACGACGTGTTGAACGTCAACGCCGACAGCGTGGCAGGCGCGGTCGCCGGTACCCTCCGCGCACCCGTGGTCTTTTTGAGCGACGTGCCGGGCGTCCTTGACGACCCCGCGGACGCGGGCAGCCTGCTACCCACCCTGGACGCCGCCGAGATCGCGGCGCGTATAGCGGACGGGCGCATCGCCGGCGGCATGATTCCCAAGGTCGAGGCGGCCCTGGCGGCCTTGCGGCGCGGCGCGAGCTTTGCCGTCATCGCCGACGGACGCAATCCCGCGGCTCTGCGAGCGGCTATCGCGGGGGAAGCCGGCACCCGCGTGGTCAGTTTAAGGCCACCAGGCCCCCGCTAGTGCTTGGGGTCACTTGTACGGGCACTAGCCCGCCCCTACAGGGGTCACTAGACCCACCTCTTAGTGAGGTTGCTGTGTGGGGCAAGTACATAGACCCGGCCCTAGTGGGCCTGCAAGTGCGGGTACTGCACCTAACTCGAGTCTTGACCGCCCCCTCGCCCTATCATGGTGTCATCGGGAGCCTCGTTGGTGTCCTGGTTTCGGGTGTCCTGGTTTCGGGTGTCGTGGTTTCGGTGTCGTCTCGCGGCTTGACATGAGGACGCTCAGTTTATACAATCTGGTTCGCAGCATTCGGCTCGAGTTGCCGATAAGGTGTTTGCGATGGGGTGTCGTCTAATGGCAGGACAGCGGATTTTGGGTCCGCCCGTCGGGGTTCGAGTCCCTGCACCCCAGCCAGTTAAAAACCGCGTCCAGGGCGGTAAAACAAAGAGGGTGACCGTGATCGATCACGGTCACCCTCTTTGTTTGTGTGCCGGTAGTGTGCCGGTTCTGTCATCGCTCAGTCGGGTTTGTCCAAACGCGCAGAGGGCTCACACTTGTAGTACCCGCACTAGCGGGGGCCTAGTGGCCCTACGTTGCCACGGAGAAGCGCGCTTGTGACTTATCTGCTTAACTCTCATAGTTTTCAGTGTTTAATGGTAGTACCCGCACTTGCAGCCCCACTAGGGGCGGGTCTAGTGACCCCAAGCACTAGCGGGGGCCTAGTGGCCCTACCCTGAAGCAGCAGAGCAGTTGAGCGTGGCGGCAACGGATCAACAACGGATCAACCTAGCGCCACCCGAAAAAGGAGAAGCTACCATGCCGACCGCAAACAAGAGCACAACCGTTCGCACATCCTTCCAGCTAAGCCGAAGGACCGGCAGGGGCGCCCTCATCCAAAGGACCATCCTTGCTCTCGCGCTCTTAAGCTCGAGTCTCGCTTGGAGCCAGGCGGCCAGCAGCGAGCAGGTTCAGGCGCTCCGCGAGCAGGCCCGCGCGGCCTATCCGGAGGCTTTCGTCGATCGTGACCTCTGGGAGATCACCATCGCCGAAGCGCAAGTCCTGGTAGCGGAGAACCCGCAGAACCTCGAGGCGCTACGGCTCACGGCGGAGATCTACACCGAGACCAAGTGGTGGATTCTGGCCTGGCAGGCGTGGCAGGACTACCGCCGGCTGGGCGGCGATTGGGACGAGGCGGCACGGAACCAGGCGGCTCTAGCCGCGAGGTCGCTCGTCTTTTACGCGCGCCAGCGCGGCGACAGCGCGGAGGCGCAGGTTTGGCAGCAGCAGGCTGAGGCTTTGGGAGAATGAACACCCGGCGCTGACAGCGCGATCGCCGAAGCGTCGCCTCTGGAGGCTCGAGGATCCTCAGCCAGCTACGGCCAAAGTAGAAGCATCTCTCATCAACGAGGGTTGTTCAGGTTCAACGCCGAAACCCGTTGGTGACGCTACAGACCAGTCTTGCTGGAGGCTGAACGGACAAGACAGGGACCTCAGGTTAAGGTCGGTTTAACTTTTCTCATTATTTACCCATTTATATTGCATTCGAGGAGGTTAAGCCCGGTCTTGGGAGGGCGCCTGTCTTTCGGTCTTGCGCCGAAGTCCAGTTGCAGACAGCTTGACAAGACGGGGCTTAACCAGGGAAGGCAGCCATCCCGCTTCTGAATTGACTTGATCTTCAGCTTACTACAACTGGTCAACTTAGTCTTTCAAAATGAGTAAACGCGTCGGTCGAGCGACGTGCTGGGGAGCGGTATGGTGATGCCCGCCCACCCGACAGTTGCTCCAAGCTCGCAGTTGTATTTTAGCTGCATTCATATGCGTTCATGAGGGTGACATTGAAACAATTCAGACGCTACCTGCCGATGCTTATTGCCGTTATGTCGTTGCTTCTCGCATTTATCGCGGGCTGCGGCACTCAAAACAACCAGCCGGACGAAGACCTCAGCCTCGCGGCCACCGCCGGCCTCTCCGTGAAGATAAGCGGCAAGTCCAGCGGCAAGAGCAGCCAGTATATCGGCGCCAACGGTGGCGGCAGCTTACCGCCCAGGGTGAGCGATATCCGCGACCTCGGCCTCAATACCTACCGCCTCTGGGGCGGGATGCAGACCTTCGAACCCACGGACGACGACGGCAAGTACGGCTCGCCGACGATGAGTGACATGAAGCGCGTCCTCGCCGGCAATCCCTCCCGCGTCAACGACTTCGTCAACTGGGCTGCCTTCGACAAGAACATGAGGGCTACCGGCAACATCCTGAGGGAGCTGTACAAGGTGCCAGGGATGGAACCGATCATGATCCTGCGCAACAGCGGCAACTGGGGCACCTTCTGGGTGCCGAGGATGAACGTCACCGGTGCCGGCTGCAAGACCTCGAGCGGCCAGACCATCGTCTGGCCGCAGTTCAGCAGCGCCGACTGGAACGAGTGGTGGCAGCACGTCTTCGCGGTGGTCTACTGGATCAACGTCCGCAACGGCTCCTCCATGCGCGTCGACCGCTGGTCGGCCTTCAACGAGCCCAATCAGCAGAAGTCCCCGCACTCGCAGGGCTGGTGCGGCACCAAGGCGCAGTACCTCGAGTTCGTCAAGTACACCAACGACGCCATCGACTTCGTCTACAAGACCTACCTGCGGGACCGCCCCCGCTGGGTCCACGGCGGGGCCGTCGCGATGAGCAGCGGCTGGGAGGACTGGTTCAGGCCGATGCTTCGTAACGGCAGCGGCAAGAGCTTCACCGACCGGAACTACTTTCAGCCCTCGATGTTCGATGTGATCGACATCCATCCTTATGCCACCTCCATGCCTAGACACGTGAGCACCGCCCAACGTCTCAGCCGCGAGAGCGGCACCGCCTCTTACGTCCGCAACTACCCCATCTGGACGAGCGAGATGGGTGGCTACAAGAGCAACCAGTGGGACAGCCTTCCGCTCATCATTGACACCCTCGTCAACAATCTCATCGCTGGTTCTACCCCAGGTGACAGCCGCGTCGAAGGTGCCGCCCTATGGCGCATGTACGACGGCTCGAGCGACTCCTGGGGGCTTATCAAGAGCAACGGCAGCCGCCGCGCCGGCTTCTACGCCATGCGCCTGGCCGTCATGGCCTTAAACGGCGGCAAGGCGGTCTACCCCACCCAGCTCTCCTCGAGCACCAACGTCAGGGCCATCACCACCCGTGAAGGCTCGGGAGGCTACAACCTGCTCATGACCAACCGCTCCTCAACGTCGTACAAGACTCAGGCCGACGTCTCCTCGTTGCTAGCCTCGGGCAGCGCCGAACTCTACCTCTTCAACGGTTCTCGTAAGGGCTCGAACAGCCTCACGCGGCTGTC
Organism: Deinococcota bacterium; assembly: GCA_030858465.1. Lineage (NCBI taxonomy): Bacteria > Thermotogati > Deinococcota > Deinococcota bacterium. The sequence goes on along the minus strand of JALZLY010000043.1, from coordinate 1,809 downwards.
GGCATTTCGCTTTTCCGGGGGCAAGTTGAACTTCGACCTGCCGCCCTCATCGATCGTGCTCGTCCGTTTCCGTTCCTGACTCAGTGAGGACCTGGGAGTACAATTTCCTAGTTCATGGACGGCGACATGAGCATGCAGGCGACCGCCTAGGGTGCCAGCGCCGGCGCGTTCAGCTAGTCCAAGCGCGGCGCCGAGCCCTACAGCTCGGCGCTGTAAAAGAAGCTCAAGTCGCTGCCGAGGCCAAAGACAAGCGCCTCGGAGACGTGAGGCCAGCGTGGGCCAGGACCGCTCGCAGAGCCGCCTGAGGAGAGTGCTGGCCGGCCAGGTTGCCAAGCCTCTATAGGGCGCAAGGACTCGGGCTGCCGGGACGAGCAGAACAAGTCAGCGCGGCTCGTAATCGTAGAAGCCCCGGCCGCTCTTGCGCCCGAGCCGGCCCGCCTCGACGAGCTTGCGCAGCGTCTGGGTGGCACGGAACCTCTCGCCCAGGGCCTCGGTCATCGACTCGGAGATGTAGAGCATGGTGTCGAGGCCGACGTAGTCGGCGAGCTCCAAGGGGCCCATCGGGTGGTTGAGGCCCAGCTTGACGGCAGTGTCGATGTCAGGCGCGCTGGCGACGCCCTCCTCGAGCATGCGCATGGCCTCGCCCAGCAGGGCCGCCAAGGCGCGGGTGGTGACGAAGCCCTGGACGTCTTTGACCACCACGGTCTCCTTGCCGCAGCGCCGCGAGAGCCCCTCGGTCAGCCTCAGGGTCTCGTCGGAGGTCTGCACCGCCCGCACGATCTCGATCAGCTTCATGCGCTCGGGCGGGTTGAACCAGTGCATGCCGATGACCTTGTCGGGCCGCCTCGTCACGGCGGCGAGGGCGGTCACCGACAGCTCGCTGGTGTTGGTCGCCAAGACCGCGTGCGCGGGCGCGGCGTCGTCGAGCTGGCGAAAGAGGCTCTCTTTCAGCTCGAGCCTTTCGGGCGCCGCCTCGATTATGTAGTCGGCCCCGGCGGCGGCTTCGCCGACCGCCGTGCTCAGGACGAGCCGCTCCGCCACCACCGCCTCGTCGCTGCGCTTCACGGCGCGCCTTCTGGCCTTCTCCAAGGCCTCGCTCGAGGGGTCGTAGAGCCTCACCTCGAGGCCGTGCATGAGCAGGACGGCGGCGATACCGCCGCCCATGGTGCCCGCGCCGAGGACAGCGACGGTGTCGATTGCGGTGTCGATTATGGTGTCGGCCATGCGGGTCTCCGTAGCTGGCGGCGCAGGCCGCCGTGGGGCTCTTCTCAACCCGTCATTTTACCCCTACTCGCGGCCGGCAGGCGCGCTAGCCGGCGCGAAGATACACATCGAAGCGGGTGTTCTTGCTCATCACGCTCAGGTCGGGCGCAGGGCCCGCCAAGGGCTCGGCCGCCCGTGGTCGCTTGACGACCACCCGCCCACGGGCGCGACGCCTCGCCGCCTCGAGCAGGGCGGGCGCGTCCCTATCGTCGCCGACGAGGGCGCGAAAGAGCCGCATCTCCTTTTTCGGCAAGGCCGACTCTCCGCGGTGGGGGTACATGGGGTCCAAGTAAACAACCTCCGGCCGCTCGGCCAGGCCGGCCAAGAAGGCTGCCGCGTCACCGCCGTGAAGCCTCATCCGCGCGGCGACGGGCGCGGTTTTCGGGTCGCGGCGGGCCCGCGCCAAGCCGTCCTCAAGGAGAGCTCCCACCACCGGCGAGCGCTCGAGCAGGGTGACGTGGCAGCCCAGCGCCGCCAGGACGAAGGCGTCACGCCCCATCCCCGCGGTGGCGTCGAGGACGGCCGGCGTCCTGCCCCCTTTGAGGC
>JALZLY010000042.1 GCA_030858465.1 Deinococcota bacterium | reverse complement strand
CGGTATCGGCACTCCACCCGTGAGGCTGCGGCCTGTCATGACGAGGGGTGTGGGGTCGAATTGCCCGTTGATTCGCTACCATTGAAGATCCCACTCCCCCTCCGAGAACCATCCTTAGTACGAAAAGTCGCTAACGCTCGAGATGCTGGTAGGTATTGAGGCGCTGCCGACGTCAGTGTGACCTCGACCTGAAGGTTCTGCCAGCGCAATGCCGAAACCGAGAACTATTATGAGTCCTACAGCGATGATCTTTTTCATGACCTCCACCTTTCCTCCTGCTTATTAGCAGTCTAGCCTGTCCGCGTTGCAACCGTGTTGCAAGGGCCGACGCCCCCCCTGCAACGCTAGCGCATCGCCGGGTCTGTAGCATGGGCCAACGGTATATGAGAAAAGAAAGGAGGTTGGGATGACGCGCGAACAAGCACGCAAGACACTATCCGGCACCTCGCTCTTTCGGTCTCGCGACGGCAAGGTCGTGGTTCGTGATGTGACGCTCATCAGAGCGGTTCAGGCTTACGAGCAGGAGCAGTACCGAACTACGCACCGCTCCGTGCAAGCAGTAAACTAAACGCGTGTGGCTCGACCGCTTGCTCAAACGCATCCAGACGCACCCCGGTCCGGTGGTGCTCGAGGGTGGTGAGAGCTACGGCGCGCCCTATCTGATCGAGGCGCTGTCCTACTCGGGAGCGGTCATCTGGCTGGCGCTCGGTCGCGCCGACCGCCACGACCCGGTCGCCCAGGGCAACGCGCTGGCCGAGGCGGTCAACGACGTGCTCGGCTCGCCCCTGCTCCCCCACGGCCTGCCTTTTGGCTACGGCGTAGAGGTGCTGAAGACCCATCTGCCCCTCTTCGGGCCCATCACCGTCGCCCTCTCGAACGCCCACCATGCGCCCCTTATGAGCGACGCGCTGCTCGAGCTCGACCGCGGCCCCACCCGGGTGGTGATCGACACCGCTCACCTTCAGCATCCGCCCCGCCGCAACACGCTCTACCTCGGTCCCCAAGAACTCGCGCTGCGCGCCGAGGAGGCCGAGGCCCTCGCGGCCGATGCACTTGTCGGCGGCGACTTGGAGACGCTCTACAGGTCGTCCGCCGGGGCTTACCTGCCCTTCCTCGCGGGTGTCAAGCGCGCCCGCGGCGAGCCGCCCCCGCTCGTACCGCATCCCCGCACCACGCTGACGGCGCCGGGCGCCGAGGCACTCGTCGAACCCGGTTCGTTGCTGGCGACGCTGCGCCGTGCCAACCGGCACGTCGAGGCCCTCGATTTGGCAATCACCCATCTTCCGGAACGGGTTGCGGAGGTGCTGATCGAAGCCGGACCCGAGTACCAGGCGCGGGGCTTGCTGCGGCGGCTCCACATCCTCCTGGAGAGCCTGGACGCGGCATATCAGCAACAGGAGAGGGTGCTCTCCTGGCGTCTCGTCGCCGCTGCTGCGGTGGGAGAACTCCCCGAGGTCATGGGGGACGCGCGTGCCTACCTAGCCGAGCACGAAGCACCCGATCTGCGCGCCCGCTACGCGGGTGCCTTAAAGGATCCTGTGCTCGGTTTCGCCGAGGCGCGCCGCGCGGCCTCCCAGAACGAAACCCCACTGTCCCTCTTTCAGCTCGGCCGCCTCCACCCCGATCCCCTCCAAGGCGTTACCCTCCTGCGCAGGAGCGTGCAGGTCGCCGAGCAGCGCGGCAGGCCCTACGAGGTCGCGCGAAACGCCGCGGCCCTCGGCGAATGCCTGATCTTTGCCGGCCACTACCAGGAGGCCGCCACCTGGATGGAGTGGGCGCTGCGCTTTTTTGACGGCCACGGCCTCAAGGACGGTTACCGGCGCCTCCTGCTCGTCAACAACGGCGGCTTCGCGCGGCTCATGATCGGCCGGACCGCCGGGCTCATCGACGAATTTACTGCAATGAAGGAGCACCTTGAGACCGCCGCACCGGACCTTGCCATCCTGTTCCGCTCGACCCTATCGAGTTTGGAACTCGTCGAGGGAAATCTTGACGACGCCGAGCGGCTGGCCGAGGCGAACATCTGGAAGAGTGCTAGAGTTCACATCGGCCTTTTCATGGTGCCTTTCGTGCGCATCCTCCTCGAGAAGGGCGACGTGGCGAGCGCCCTGACCGAGAGCCGGCGCGCGCTCGAGCTCACCGCCGGAGAGAGCGACATCCATCATCTTCCGGCCCTGCTGGCGTCGGGAATGGTCAAGGCATTTCACGACCCGCCCGCAGCGCGCGCTCCCCTCGATAGGGTTCTCGGCGCCCCGCAGCTATACGCGTACCAGCGCGCCGCCGCCGCCGTTCACCGCCTCATGCTGAACCAGCGTTTGGAAGCGCGCGCCTGGGATGAGGGGGTACCCACCGAGGTGCAAGAGGTTCTGGCGAATCTGGCTAGGACGGGCCTGAAATTCCTCGGCGGCCCCGAACCCGTCTTTACGGACGTCTGGGCGCGGCTGCTCGCCCAGAGCGAACCGCTCGACATCCGCGTGCTCGGCAGCGCCCAAGTCCGCTACGAGGGCAACCTGCTCGGGCTCTCCGAGCGCGTCCTCGAGGTGCTGGT
>JALZLY010000041.1 GCA_030858465.1 Deinococcota bacterium | reverse complement strand
GAGGCGAGAACCCTGGAGCTGAGCTTGGAGCAGATCGTCAAGCTGCGCTCGAGGGCCATAGCGGCCGCGCTCAAGGTCTTCAAGCCGGACGTGCTGATCGTGGACAACGTGCCCGAGGGAGCGGCGGGCGAACTCGAGCGGGTCCTCAAAAAGCTGAAGAAAAAGGGGCGCACGCGCTGCGTCTTGGGCCTGCGCGACGTTCTCGACGATCCCAAAGCGGTCCGCAAGCAGTGGCGCAAGTCAGGCAGCGAGGCGATCATCGACGACTATTACGACGAGGTCTGGGTGTACGGCGACCCGCGGGTCTACGACCCGGTGCGCGAGTACGGCTTCTCGCCGCGTCTGGCGAAACGGCTGCGCTACCTCGGTTACTTCGACCAGCGCGCGCGGCTATGCCTGTCGGTCCCCACCGGCGAGACGACAGGCCCGAACCTGCCGGAAGGCGTCGACCCCAGCCTGGGCGCGATGGTGCTCTGCCAGGTCGGCGGCGGGCAGGACGGGGCGCAGCTGGCGCTGGCCTTTGCCGATACGGACCTGCCGGAGGGCAGGTACGGCGTGCTCGTCACCGGGCCCTACATGCCTCCGGACGTCACCCGGCGGCTGCACGAGCTGGCCGCGTCGCGGGCGCGGCTCAAGGTGCTCGACTTCGTGCGCGAGTCGTCCCAGCTCCTCGTCCATGCCGAAAGGGTGATCGCCATGGGCGGCTACAACACGGTCTTTGAGGTGCTCTCGCACGAATTGCCCCTCTTGCTCGTCCCCAGGGTGAAACCGCGCCGTGAGCAGCTCATCCGTGCCAAGTGTCTGCACGACTTGGGCCTGCTCGACTTCGTTCGCCCCGACAAGCTCACGCCGGAGGCCCTGACCTCGTGGCTCGCGCGCGACGTCGAGGCGCCCAAGGGCGTGCGCGAGCGGCTGGATTTCGGAGCGATGGCGCGGCTACCCGAGCACCTGAGCGACCTGCTCCGGCTGGACTTCGTCGTGCCGGCGCAGTGGGAAATGCATCATGCCGCGACCTAAGCGGGCGAGGACCGGCCCCACGCGCGTCGCCTATGTGCTCAAGCGCTACCCGCGCTACTCGGAAACCTTTATCGTCACCGAGATCCTGGCGCATGAAAAGGCGGGCTTGGACCTCGCCATCTTCTCGCTCTACCCGCCGAACGACAGCCATTTTCAAGACGCCCTGGCCAGCGTACGGGCGCCCGTCACCTATCTCACCGCGGAGCGCCTCAAGGCGTCTCACCTCTGGGAGGTCTTGGACGAGGCGTCTCAGAAGCTTCCCGGGATGCAAGACGCCTTTGCCTTCGCTCGCGGAGAGGATGTGCGCCACGTCTATCAGGCGCTGCAGCTCGCGCTCTGCGCGCAGGCCGGAGGCGTGACCCACCTGCACGCGCACTTCGGCACCGCCGCGACCAGCGTCGCGCGGCTCGCGGCTCGCTTCGCGGAGCTGCCTTACACCTTCACCGCGCACGCCAAGGACATCTTTCACGAGAGCGTCAGCGCGAGCGACCTGAGGCGCAAGCTGGGGGGCGCGGCCGCGGTTGTCACCGTCAGCGACTACAACCTCGCCTATCTGCGCCGGAGCTATGGCGGCGCGCCGTCGAGCTTGAGCCGCATCTACAACGGCATGGACCTGAGCCTGTTTCGCTACGCCTCGCCGCGCGAGCGCCCGCCGCAACTCGTCTCGGTGGGCCGGCTGGTCGAGAAGAAGGGCTTTGGCGACCTGGTTGACGCCTGCGCCTTGTTGGCGAGGCGCGGCAAACGCTTTCGCTGCCTCATCATCGGCAGCGGGCCGCTGGAGGCGGAGCTCAAGGCGCGGATAGCGCGGCTGGGTGTTGCGGACAGCGTCCAGCTCATCGGCCCGCACCCCCAGCGCGAGTTGGCCGCCTATCTCCAAGCGTCGGCGGTCTTCGCCGCGCCCTCTGTGGTGGGTGGCGACGGCAACCGCGACGGTTTGCCGACGGTGCTCCTGGAGGCGATGGCGCTCGGCACGCCCTGCGTCTCCACCGACGTGACGGGCATCCCTGAGGTCGTCCGCCACGAGGAGACCGGCCTGCAGGTCCCACAACACCGGCCCGAAGCGCTTGCGGGCGCGCTCGAGCGGCTCTTGGAGGACGGAGACCTGCGCGTTGCGCTCGCCGAAAGGGCCCGCGCGCTCATCGAGGCGGCGTTCGACGTGGAGCGCAATGCCGCTGCGCTGCGCGACGTCTTTGCCGGAGCGCGACAGCGCCGGAGCGCCGCCACGCGACCAGAGGGACGGGGCGAGGCTCCGTCCGAGCCCGTCGCCATGGCGGCAAAGGGGAACCGCTGATGCGCATCGCTTACGTATCGGCGGACCCCGGCGTGCCCGTCTACGGCAGCAAGGGCTGTTCGGTCCACGTTCAGGAGGTCGTGCGCGCGCTCATGGGCGAGGGCGCGGAGGTCGTGCTCTTTACCAACCGCGTCGGCGGCGAGACTCCGGAGGACCTGCGGGGGGTCCGCGTTCACGCGCTGCCCGCGCTCCCCAAGGGCGAGCTCGCCGCGCGGGAGCGGGCCGCGCTCGGCGCCAACGACATTCTCCGCGCGGGGCTCGAGTACGAGGGACCTTTTGACGTGATTTACGAGCGCTACTCGCTGTGGAGCTTCGCCGGGATGGCGTTTGCCGGGGACGCGGGCACTCCCGGCCTGCTGGAAGTCAACGCGCCGCTTATCGAGGAGCAGCACAAGCACCGCGGCCTGGTGCACGCAAGCGAGGCCGAGGCGGTCGCCCGGCGGGCCTTTGCCGCGGCCGCGGCGCTGCTGCCCGTCTCGAGGGAAGTGGGCGTGTATCTGAAGGCCTTTCCCGTAGCCCTGGGCAAGGTCCACGTCGTCCCCAACGGTGTCAACCTAGGGCGCTTCGCCCTGCCCCGGCGAGTGACTCGAGACACCTTCACCGTGGGCTTCGTGGGCACGCTCAAGCCCTGGCATGGGGTGGACACGCTCCTGGAAGCCTTCGCGCTCCTCAAGCTCGAGCTGCCACAAGCCCGACTGCTCGTCATCGGCGAGGGGCCGGAGCGCGCGGCGCTGATGGCCGAGGTCGCACGCCTCGGCCTGTCGGACAGCGTGCGCTTCACCGGCGCGGTCGCGCCCGAGGACGTCCCGCGGCTCCTGGCGCAGATGGACGCCGCCGCCGCGCCCTACCCGCCGCTGGCGGACTTCTACTTCTCGCCGCTCAAGGTCTACGAGTACCTGGCGGCGGGCTTGCCGGTGGCGGCGAGCCGCGTTGGGCAGCTCGGGGATTTGCTCACGGACGGCGTGGACGGGCTTCTCTACGAGCCAGGCGATGCGCGCGCGCTTGCCGAAGCCCTGGCGCGGCTGGGCCAAGACGCCAGCCTGCGCGAACGCCTGGGCCAAGCCGGACGCGCTAAAGTCGCGAGCGAGCATAGCTGGCAACGAGTGGCGCGGCGCATTCTGTCGATTGCCGAAGGGGCGCGGGGACAGCGGGCACAGGTGCATGGATGAGTCGGCCGTCCAAGCTCCTCAAGGTCCTGCCGAGCTTTTTGCACATCCTGCGGCGCTTCGCGCCCTACTTGCTCGAGTACCGCCTCCTCTTGCTGGGCGCCTTTGCCGCGCTCTTCGCCCAGGTCGGCATGCGGCTTTTGGAGCCCTGGCCACTCAAATTCATCCTCGACCGAGTCATCGTCACCGCGCCGAGCGGCAGCGGCTCGGGCCTGGCCTTTATCGACGCGCTCTCGCCGACGGCGCTTCTCACGGTGTCCGCTGTCGGGCTGGTGGTCGTCATCGCCTTGCGGGCGGTGGCCGAGTACGCCAGCACGATCGGCTTCGCACTCATCGGCAACCGGGTCCTGACCCGGGTGCGCGGCGAGGTCTACGAGCACCTGCAGCGCCTCTCGCTCTCCTATCACACCGGGGCCAAGGGCGGCGACCTGACGGTGCGCGTCATCGGCGACGTGGGCATGCTCAAGGAAATCGCCGTCACCGCCATCCTGCCCATGCTCGGCAACGTCTTCGTCCTGGTGGGCATGCTCGTGGTGATGTTCATCTTGAACTGGCAGCTCGCGCTCATCGCCGTGGCTATCTTTCCGCTCTTTTGGCTGGTGTCGTTGCGGCAGGGAAACCGCATCCGCGAGGTCGCGCGCCAGCAGCGTAAGCGCGAGGGCGCAATGGCCGCGACCGCCGCCGAGGTGATAGGCGCCATCAAGATCGTCCAGGCGCTCTCACTCGAGGGCACC